>CALGPA010000123.1 GCA_937960795.1 uncultured bacterium
TAAGAAAACGGTCTCGTTTGAGACCGTTTTCTTTTGGGGGATTTCTATATCTTTAGTATAGCACTCCCAAGTTTATCATGATGGCGTTGTTAGTCACATCTCCGCCGTTATCATCTATATTGCTGAGTCCCAAGCTATAGCGAGCCCCGAAGATCAGCATGTGATTGAACATCATATCAATGCCGATGCCCAAACCAAAGTCCAGATCTTTGACATTGTCGATATCGGCAGTATCTTCATTGCTGCCAACCTTGATCTTCTGTTTTGCACTGATCAGATAGCGCATTTCCGGACCAAGATAGGGCTGGAACTTCAAGTCTCTTTCACCAAGATCCAGCTTGAGATAGATAGGCAGTTCGGCATAGTGCAGGGTTTGTTTGACCTCGGTCTTGACCCCGGCGATCGTAAAGTCGTTTTGAGCGCCGCGTTGTGTGTAGTTCAACTCCGGCTGAAGAAGCAGCATGGGATGAAGCTTGTAGTGCATAAACATCCCGGCATTGAAGCCGATCTTGCTATCCATGTCTGCATCTCCGCCATATTCTGAGATATTCAAGCCGGCACGAAGGCCGTAGATCGACTGAGCATGGGCAAAGCCCAGTGAAAGCACGACTAAAAGGGAAATGATTAGAAGCTTTTTCATGGTATCTCCTTGATTTTTGTAGACAATATAGCTGATTCCCCCAGAAATCCAAATCCCATCTCAGAGAAGAATGTGACTCTGCCTGAGATCATCAATCATGCCATTACCCAATCACAAGATCACCTAGAATTTCCATGCTATAAGGCTTTTGTGGCTCCGCACATTTTTCTTGACAGCAAGCGCAGCTCAAGCCACGGTGATTTACCCTTTCTTAGGGAGGAAACAATGAAACTTAGCTTATTCTTTTTGCTCGCCCTGATACCCCTGATGGCCTTTGCTCAAGGGCTTCAACACACCATCCCCGGAGATCCCGGAATGGACGATGGCGCCGGATATTCCGATGGCTTTGGCATGAGTGGAGTGGTAGGCGCTATATCCATGGATGGCGAGACCTACTCCCAAGTCCGCCTACGCCCTGAATTAGGCTTTGGGAAGTTTGGCTTTGGCTTGGATATTGATTTTCTCTTCGACGCCAATGGCGATCTGATCAAAGAAAACTGGGAAGACTGGCAAGACTATGTAGACAAGATCTTCTTCATCCGCTATGGCACTCGTGAAGATCCTTTCTATGCCAAAGCCGGATGCTTTTCTTCCTATGTATTGGGACACGGACTCATCTTTGACCACTATTCCAATGTCCTACGCTACCCCGCGGAGAAACAGGTCGGGGCATATGTGGGCGTAAACACTTTCTTCTCAGGGATTGGCGTTGAAGCCTTTACCCACAATATCCACAAAAACGAGATCATTGCCGGCCGCCTGCATGGAAATCCTTTGCATTACACTCAGCTGCCCTATTTGGAAAATCTTAAGATAGGGATAAACGTCGGTGTTGACAGAAATCAACACGGCAAATATCCTGATAGAGACAAAGACGCAGTGCCGGATGTTTACGACGCTTTCCCAAATGATTCAAACTATTGGCTGGACACTGATGGAGACGGCATCCCTGACCAGATAGATTTTGATATCAATGGCAATGGCATCATCGACCATCCTTCCATGAATCCTTGGGTAGCTGAAAACCTGCCGGATATCCATGAGATCTATCCCAATACAGAGTTTGATCTGGATGTATACCCCGATAGCGTCACCAAATACAAGCATTGGCGGGAGATCAGAGTCTTTAGCGTGGACTACAGCATCCCCTTGGTGTCAAACCCCATATTCCATCTAGACCATTATGGCGAATATGCTAAGATCGATAAGTATGGCAGTGGCATCATCTTCCCCGGCTTCTCCAGCAAGTTTTCCATCTTCCATGCCAAGTTCGAATTTCGCAATTTTTCAGACCAATTTCTGCCCGGATATTTCGACAGACTCTATGATGAACAGCGCTCTGAAGTGCGGATAGAGCAAGTTGGCGGCAGAAACGTATACAGCCTGGAAACTAAAGAGCAATTCCTCATAACCAGCCGCGCCTCGATGGGTTGGTTTGCCTATCTAAGTGCTGATATCATGCAATTTGGCAATGTCAAAATGGCATATCAGGACATGTATGGATCTCGCATGAACACCGGCAAATCCCTCTGGGCAAGCGTGTCCGCCAATCCCCCCGATGTCCTGCGCCTCAAGGAAGCGGGAATCACATATTCTCAGACCCATGCCCGCTACATAGATTTCCTCAATCCTCGCAACAGCAACGCTGCCCTTTCGGGAAGATTGATCTATGCCCTATCCTCAAATGCCGATCTCATCGGTAGATACAGCGAAATCTATACAGACACAAACCGCGATGGCAAGATCCAAGCTCCTGATGAAGTGATCTCATCCATGTCTTTTGGAGTGGAATTCCGCTTTTAGCTGATCGTTTAAGACAGTTCTCGCTGCAGGTCAAGCAGTGACTGCAGGGATTTTGACCCTGGTTTCCAGATCATCTTGCCCTTGTCACAGGGGAAATCCGGACAGTGGGCGCAGTTTGGCAGATCCCGATCGATGGCGCAAAGACGAATCTCACAAAGATCGCAAAATGAGATCTTTTTGCCTTGGCTCATGCATCCCTCACACTTCAGCTCTTCCAACGATACTTTCTTGCCAAAGTTTTCCTCGAAACTTTTCTGATGTCTTGATAGCACTTCCAAGTCATTCTCGAATGTGGCAATATATGCCTCACAAACGCTACAATCAATGCCGCAGGGGGATAGATCTCTCATAATGACTCCTTAGATACATGCCAGATGAGCATCTGAGAATCGTCAAGATCTTTCTTATGCGGCTTAAGGCCTTTTGCTCCCATGCACAAATCGCTGATCCGGACAGAATGCATCGACGGCAGCAAGATTTGACTTGACACTTTTCCCCACTCCACGAAAGAATTGAACGAGTTTGAACAATGGAAGTCGATAACTCATAAATAGGAAGAATGAGGAAGGATAAATGGCAGATAATCAAAACGAATTACGCTGGATACGCATTCTGCTCACCATCATCGCAATCCCGGTGGTGGTAGTGATCTTTCGCACGCTAAAGTCCATTTTCATCCCCTTGGTTTTTGCGATCTTCCTCAGCTTTGTCTTTGCCCCATTGATAAGGTTTTTGCGCAAGAAGAAGGTGCATCTCAGCCTTGTGATGGCGATCATGATCGTGATCATCTTGCTCATGATGATCGCCACGACCATGCTGCTGACTGCTGCCACAAACTCCCTGATCACCGGCTTTCCCCGCTATCAAAACAGCCTGAATCTGCGCATGCAAGATTGGTTGAGCTCGTTTGATGATCTCACTTCGCGCTTTGACCTCGCCATTGGCTCCAACCCTCTCTTGGATTTCAGCCAAATCTTTGCACCGGGAAGCTTTTCGATCTCGCGCACCATCTCAAACGTCATGACGACAACGGTCGGAATCAGTTGGAATTTTACTCTGATCATCATCTTCTTGCTCTTCATCGTGGCGCAAGATGGCAAAATGAGCTCGCGCCTGAGCAAGGTGCTCAGTGAAGACTATCAAGAGCGAACCACCCGCACCATGTGCAACATCCAAAACCAAATCCAGAAATATCTCCTGACCAAGACCGTCATCAGCCTCTGCACAGCCTGCGTGGGAATGGCTTTAATGCTGATCTTTGGAGTGGATTTTGTGCTCGTCTGCGGGATCCTGCTCTTCGTAATGAATTTCATCCCGAATATCGGCAGCGTGGTGGCTAGTGCCGTGCCCATCCTGATTAGCTTTCTGCAAAGCGGACTGGATCTGAGAACCATCGCCTTTGGCATTTTGATCATCTCCACTCAGATGCTTTTTGGAAATGTGATCGAACCCAAAGTGCAGGGACAACGCCTCAATCTGAGCCCCATCATGGTCCTGGTGTCCTTGATCTTCTGGGGCTGGGTCTGGGGAATCGTGGGAATGATCCTGGCTGTGCCCATGACCTCCGCGATCAACATCATGCTTATTCAGCTCGATGACAAAAATCTAATCTCAGCCATTATAAGCAGTTAAGCCAAGTTTCAGTCCTGCCTCACAGAGTTCTTGCCCGATCCGGCGACAGCCAAGCATTTGGCGCCTCACATCACATCATGAAAATATCTCTTAGTGCTCATAAATATATCTCATATTGATGGCGTCTTGCTCGGTTTTGGCCAGTCCTAAGTGCTTGCAAAATAGGGGCTCCTCACCCCTTCCTCACCGGTCGCTCACCGGTCGGGTCTGCAAGCGGTAAGAGAACAAGGACTTACGCGATTTGCTTTGGCGCTGAAAATGAGCATAGAAACTGGGGACTGAGACCCGGGTTTTGAGGAATCAATGCGAAACCTATCGCTCATGATGAGATCTATAGATTGTTGTCATACAGAAGATCTGCCGTTTTTTTCTCAACTAAAGCTTGACAGATAAGCTGAGTGGATTATTATGACTATTCGTTCTTTTCAAGTATATAGGGGGTGAAATGGTTTCGACAGGGAATCAGTGTGGCAGAGATGCATGCCGGAGATGCTATCTACTCCGTTAACAAGTAGCAACTGCAAATTAACTGCAAACGATAACTTACTCTTAGCCGCGTAAGCGCGCTAACGTCCGCCTCATCCGTGCCATCGGGATGAGAACGGGCGTCGAAACAGTATGGCTGCTCAGGTGTAGATTGCCGATATACATCTGATAAGACTCTCGGCTGGAGTTTTGCGGGTCTGATTGTCTTTGCCGCAGAGCTCGAGATTTAAAGACAACTAAGCATGTAGATTCGCTGTGGTGCTGTTCTTTGGACGCGGGTTCGATCCCCGCCACCTCCACCATTTTGGGTCCATCCAAAACGATTTATTAGGGTTTCCCATGTCGATATGATCCGGCATGACAAATAATGCTGGACAGAATTGTACGGCTTATAAATCTTGTATTCTTAATGCGACATATATGTGTCACTCAACGGGCTAGTGCCCACAAAACCTAAATTATCCGGGAGGATAAATGCCTTTAAAACCTGAGGCCAAAACGGCTATCATGGCAGAGTTCAGACTCCATGAATCTGACACCGGTTCCCCTGAAGTGCAGGTCGCGATGCTGACCAAACGCATCAAAGACATCACTGCGCATCTCAAAGAGCATCCCAAGGATTTCTCAACCCGCCGGGGACTGTTGAAAATGATCGGGCAGCGCAGGCGCTTACTTGATTATATGAAGCGGAAAGACATCAACCGCTATCGCGAAACGATCAAAGCGCTTGGCATCAGAAAGTAATTACTCAGCCAAGATATTAGAAATCATGGAAAGTGGATGCCTTGCGCTCAAGGGATCCACTTTTCGCTTTATTTTACGGAACAATCATACCTGGGAGTAATTAGCAATAAGCACATGGGTGAGCGCCACTCATCTGCCTATTGCTTGTTCTCCCCGGTCACACAAAGGAGAATATATGCACGACTTTAAGATTACCCGCAGAGAACTCGACTTCCACGGGCGCAAACTCATCGCCGAGACCGGCAAGATGGCAAAGCAAGCCAATGGCTCGGTCTTCCTTCAATATGGCGACACAGCAGTATTGGTGACAGCCACCATGAGCAAAGATGCTGCCGAAAACCAAGACTTCTTCCCCCTCACTGTGGATTACATCGAAAAGATGTATGCCGCCGGCAAGATCCCCGGAGGATTTTTCAAACGCGAAGCCAAACCTTCCACAGACGCGACCTTGCAGGCCCGCGTGATCGACCGCTCGATCCGTCCCCTTTTCCCGGATGGATTTCGCAATCAGGTGCACGTCGTAGTCAGCGTCTTGGCATATGATGGCGAGACCGACCCCACCAATCTCGGTGTTTTGGGCGCTTCTTTGGCGCTCTCAATCTCAGATATCCCCTTTAATGGCCCCATCGCTAGCCTCACAGTCGGCTATATCGATGGTGAGTTTGTGGTCAATCCCCTCATCAGCAAGCTCAAAGAAGAATCCAGCCTCAATCTCACCGTTGCAGCATCCGCAAAATCGGTGGTGATGATCGAATCCGCTGCTTTAGAGCTCTCGGAAGATCAGATGATCGATGGAGTCTACATCGGCCATGATGCCATCAAAACCCTCTGCGCTATGCAAGAAGAAATCATCGCAGAATGCGGCAAAGAAAAGGTGGAAGTAGTCCTTTTGGGTATCCCGGAAGAAATCATCAGCAAGATGGACGCCACGTATGGCAGCCGCATCGCCGAAGCATCTGTGATCCTTGGCAAACAAGAACGTCAGGATGCCTTTGACGCGGTAGAAGAGGAGATGCTTGAGGCACACCTTGCTGAAGATGGCGAAGAGCTCTTTGCCGAAAATGAAAAGCACTACAAAGAAGCGTTTCATGAGCTGATTCGCCGCTGCGTCCGCGCCTCTATCATCAACGAGCAGTTCCGTGTGGATGGACGTGGTTTGGATGACATTCGCGACATCACCTGTGAGATCGACATCCTCCCCCGCGTGCATGGCTCAGCCCTCTTCACACGTGGTGAGACCCAGTCTTTGGGAACGGTCACTCTCGGTGGTGGCAGCGATGAACAGATCATTGATACACTCGAAGAAGAATATAAGAAAAGCTTCTATTTGCACTACAATTTCCCGCCCTTCAGCGTTGGCGAAGCCGGCAGAATGAGCTTCACTTCACGCCGCGAACTTGGTCACGGCAATCTCGCAGAGCGCGCACTCAAAGCCATCTTGCCTGATAGCGAAGCTTTCCCCTACACCATCCGCATCGTGGCGGATACTCTGGAATCAAACGGCTCTTCATCCATGGCATCCATTTGCAGCGGTTGCTTGGCGATGATGGCTGGTGGCGTTCCGATCAAAGCCCCTGTGGCAGGAATCGCAAACGGTCTCATCATGGATGGCGACAAGTATGTGGTTCTGACCGATATCATGGGTCTCGAAGATCACTTCGGCGACATGGATTTCAAGTGCGCCGGTACACGTGACGGCATTACCGCTATGCAGATGGACATCAAGATCGATGGCATCACCAAAGATATCATGCGCAATGCTCTGGAAAAAGCCAAAGCTGCTCGCTTTAAGATCTTGGACATCATGGGCGAATGCATCGCTCAGCCCAAAGATGATCTAGCCCCGAGCGCTCCGAGAATCGAAAGCTTCAAGGTGCCCACCGATAAGATCGGCGAGATAATAGGACCAGCAGGCAAGATGATCAAATCCATCATTGAAAGCTGCCAAGTAGGGGTCGACATCCAAGATGACGGCACCGTGCGCATTCTCTCCCCGGACAAAGCATCTATCGAAAAAGCCAAAGCTATCATCAAAGGCATTGCCATCGATCCTGAACCCGGTGATGAATTTGAAGGCCCCATCACCCGCATCGAGCCTTATGGAGTATTCGTGAAAGTCATGGGCGGCGCCAAAGAAGGCATGGTGCACGTTTCTCAGATGCACACATCCCGCGTGGGACACCCGGATGACATGGTCAAGCTGGGCGACGTGGTGAAGGTAAAAGCACTGGGTATGGACAAAGGGAAACTCTCTCTGACCATGAAAGGCATCCCAGGAAATCCGGAACCCGATCCCAATGCTCCCGTTCGCCCTCCACAGCCTCGTCGTGATGACAACCGCAGACGCGGAAACGATCGAGACAGTCGCGGCGGCGGCAGAGACCGAAACCGTAGATAATACATTAAGATAGATTCATATCGGGCGCGATTCTAACTTGAATCGCGCTCTGACTTTACTAAAGAGGTAAACATGGATTATAAGATTTTTGATCTCAATCTGGCAGAATATGGCAGAAAAGAGATTGATCTGGCAGAGATCGAAATGCCGGGTTTGATCGCCCTGCGTGAGAGATATTCAGATTCCAAGCCCCTTGCCGGAGCAAAGATTACCGGCAGTCTGCATATGACCATCCAAACTGCTGTGCTGATGGAGACCCTATTAGCCCTTGGCGCCGAGCTGCGTTGGGCAAGCTGCAACATATTCAGCACCCAAGATCACGCTGCTGCTGCGATGGTGGCGGCAGGCATCCCCGTTTTCGCTTGGAAGGGAGAAAGCCTGGAAGAGTATTGGTGGTGCACATATCAGGCTCTTGCATGGCCGGATGGAGATTGTGATCTGATCGTGGATGATGGCGGCGATGCCACCTTGATGATCCATGAAGGCTGCCGCCTCGAGAAGCTCTATGAGCAGAGTGGCTCAGTTCCTGCTGCAGACTCGGATAATGAAGAGTTTCGCCTCGTCCAAGAGCTCATCATCAGCCATCTCGCGGAAGATCCTCATCGCTTTAGACGCATGGCACAGAATATCAAGGGAGTCAGCGAAGAAACCACCACCGGTGTCAATCGCCTCTACCAGATGATGGCAGAAGCTCAGCTGCTCTTCCCCGCGATAAACGTTAACGACAGCGTCACCAAGAGTAAGTTCGACAACCTCTACGGCTGCCGCGAGTCCCTTGCCGATGGCATCAAACGCGGCACGGACATCATGGTCGCCGGCAAGACCGTCATGATCTGCGGTTATGGAGACGTGGGCAAAGGCTGTGCCCAATCCATGCGCGGCTTTGGCGCTCGTGTGGTAATCAGTGAGATAGATCCCATCTGCGCATTGCAGGCGGCGATGGAAGGCTATGAAGTCCGCCCTTTGGATTCCATGGTCGAAGATGCCGACATCTTTGTGACTGCCACGGGAAACTGCGATGTCATCCGCGTAGACCACATGCTCAAGATGAAAAACAACGCCATAGTGTGCAACATCGGGCATTTTGACAACGAGATCCAGGTGAACAAGCTCTATGAACTCGAAGGTGTGGTTAAGATCAACATCAAGCCACAAGTGGATCTCATCCAATTGCCTAATGAGAAAGCTATTATCCTGCTCTCTGAAGGCAGATTGGTGAATCTCGGCAATGCCACGGGACACCCTTCTTTTGTGATGAGCTGCTCCTTTACGAATCAGGTGCTTGCTCAGATCCAGCTTTGGCAAAACGAACACGCTGTCGGCGTCTACACCTTGCCAAAACATCTTGATGAAGAAGTGGCAAGATTGCACTTGCCCAAGCTGGGAGTGCAGCTCACCCATCTGAGTGTGCGCCAAGCGGAATACATCGGTGTTCCCATCGAGGGGCCCTATAAGCCTGATCACTACCGCTATTAACCACCTCGGGATAGAAGCAGATGGCAAGCCACAAACCCGTAATCATCAACGAGCTCTTTGGCGAGCTGAAGATCCCCCCGGAGGGACAGCGGTGGACGGTCGTGCACACCAAGCCTCGCTGTGAGAAGAAGCTCGCGGATTATGCCGGCCAAAACTTGATCCAATATTACCTCCCTCAGATCAAGCGTAAGCGAGTCTATCAACGCCGCAAGGTAGAGACCACGCTTCCCATGTTCCCCGGATACATCTTCATGGTCCTATCGGTCCTTGAGCGCCAGAGCATCGCCATCTCCGGGATGGCTGTTAACTTCATCCGTGTTACCCATCAGCAACAGCTTCTTGACGAGCTTTCCCGCATTTGCTTCATATCCAAGAAGGATATGCCGATGCAAAACACAATCTGGCTTTCCAAGGGACTGGAGGTGGAGATCATCTCCGGAGCTCTGAAGGGAACACGCGGAGTGGTGGAAAACCACGACAAGATCTCGGAGCTGCGCCTGCAGGTGGATATCCTGCGCCAGGCTGTGATGGTGAAGGTAGACCCCAAAGACATCAAAATCATCGGAAAATATGAAATTGTAGAGGAAGAACAATGAAGATTCTCATCACCGGCGGAGCCGGTTTCATCGCTTCTCATCTGGCTGATGCCTGCATTGACGCGGGACATGAAGTGGTGATTGTAGACAATTTTCGCACAGGCTACCCCCACAACCTCAATCCTAAAGCCAAGTTCTATGAGCTGGATATCTGTGATCCCAAGCTGCACGAAGTATTTACCATCGAGCAGCCGGACATAGTGGATCACCACGCCGCACAGATCTCGGTTCCGCTTTCGATCGAAGATCCGCTCACGGACGCAGAGATCAACGTCAAGGGTCTTATCAACATCCTCCAAGCATGCGTTGCCAGCAAAGTCAAGAAGGTCATCTATATCTCCTCCGGCGGAGCAATGTATGGCGAAGCGACTGAATATCCCACCTCTGAGACCTATCTGCCCAAGCCGCTCTCCGTCTATGCCATCAACAAGATGGTGGGCGAGGATTATCTATATTTTTATGCCCATCAATATGCTTTGGACTACACGGTCCTGCGCTACGCCAATGTCTATGGCCCGCGCCAAGTCTCCCATGGAGAAGCCGGAGTGGTCTCCATCTTTGTGGAAAAACTTCTCAAAGACGAAGCGCCAATGCTAAATTGCTATCCCGATGAACCCGATGGCATGATCCGCGACTATGTCTTTGTCAAGGATGTAGTTCGCGCAAATCTCATGGCTTTCGAAAAAGGCAGCGGCGATGCTTTCAACATCGGCACCTCTAGCCCGACTACCACCAAAGCCCTCTATGATGAGATCGCACAGCAGCTGGGTAAAGATATGCGCCCCACAAGCTGCCAAGCCCGCAAAGGGGACTTGAAGCGGTCGCTTTTGAAGATCGACAAAGCCCGCCTTGAGCTCGGCTGGGAACCGACTTACAGCCTCAAACAGGGAATTTCCCAAGTGATAGATTATTTTCAAACTAGGAGATAGAATATGAAACTCGCCATTATAGGATCCGGATATGTGGGGCTCACCAGTGGAGCCTGCTTTGCTGATATGGGAAACACGGTGATCTGCGTTGACAAAGACCTTCGCAAGATCGATATGCTCAAAAAAGGTGAAATCCCGATCTTCGAGCCCGGTCTGGAAGCCATGGTGCATCGCAATGTCGAAGAGAAGCGGCTCAGCTTCACCACCGATCTTGCCCATGCGGTTAAAGATTCTCAGATCATCTTCATCGCCGTCGGCACTCCTCCCGAAGAAGATGGCAGTGCGGATCTCTCCCATGTCCTGGCTGCTGCAGAAGAGATTGCCGAATACATCGATGACTACAAGATCGTGGTCGACAAATCCACCGTCCCCATCGGCACTGCAGACAGGGTCAAAGCCCGGATCAAGTCTGTCTTGGAAAGACGCGGAATGGAAATAGACTTCGATGTGGTCTCCAATCCCGAGTTTCTCAAAGAAGGCGCTGCGATCGACGACTTTATGAAACCGGATCGGGTCGTGATCGGCTCAGAAAGCGAAAAAGCCGCAAAGCTCATGCACACCCTCTATGCTCCGTTTTGCCGCACGCACGACCGCGTGATCCAGATGGGCATTCGTTCTGCCGAAATGACCAAATACGCAGCAAATGCTCTCTTGGCAACCAAGATCTCCTTTATCAACGAAATCTCTCGCCTCTGCGAAGCTTATGGCGCGGATGTCGAGGAAGTGCGTAATGGCATCGGCAGCGATAGTCGCATCGGCTACAAATTCATCTATCCCGGAGTCGGCTATGGCGGAAGCTGCTTCCCAAAAGACATCAAAGCTTTGATCCATATGGCAAATCAAGTGGATTTTGACAGCCGCATACTCAAAGCGGTCGAAGACGTCAACAAAGACCAAAAAGAAGTGCTCATCCACAAGGTGAAAACCCACTTTGGTGATGACCTCAAGGGCAAGACCTTTGCCATCTGGGGACTGGCTTTCAAACCCCAGACCGATGATATGCGCGAAGCTCCTTCGATCGTGATCATCAATGCACTGCTAAGAGCCGGAGCCAAGATCCAAGCCTATGATCCTGTAGCCATGGACGAGGCAAGAAGAATCTTTGGAGACACAGCCGGATTGACCCTCTGCTCCTCAGAGTATGAAGCCCTGCCAAATGCAGATGCAATGCTCTTGATCACAGAGTGGAGACAATTCCGCTATCCTGACTTCAATCGCATCAAAGCACTGCTAAAGAATCCGGTGATCTTTGACGGAAGAAACCAATATGAGCCCGATTCCGTCCGCGAAATGGGCTTTAGTTACTACGCCATCGGACGTCCCTAAGAGACTATATTCCAGCAAGATACTCACTATATAGAGCCTGCCTCGGCACATTTATATATGCCGGGGCAGCATTATTTTGGGGTGATGTGGTGATGATCAGTGTCATAGATTGCCAAATTCAGCCTTGATTTACCATACATAGGCGCAAGCCAAGGGCAAAGGTTGAGCTTGGTTTACACATTTTGGGAGAAACGCGTAAGTCCTTGTTTTCTCACCGCTTGCTCACTGCTCTAATGAGCAAGGGGTGAGGGAGGCATCAGCTACGCATATTTTGCAAGCACTTAGACTGCTGAAACACGCGAAAAACTCTGTTTTGTAAAACATCAGCGCTTGAAATAGATCCAAGTACCCAATGCATCGATGGCGATGCTATCGTGAGAGCTCACAGCTCGGGGATAGAATAGATAGCCATCTTTGCCGCCTCCGGGGAGCAGCTCGCCAAAGCTGAAGTAATCCGAAAGCAAGCCATAGTAGTCATCCAGATTGCGCTCTCTATCCGACAACTGCTGAGGATCTGTCACAAAAGGATCCTGCCAATCTTCAAAATAGAATCTATCGCGCGAACTGCTGAGCACGCTTTGCAGCGGAAAGTAGTCATATTGACGCTGATCTGCGAGGATGCCAAATCCGTTTTCGGGAATCACAATTCTGCGATTTGTGAGGTTGCGCACCTGCAGTCGGACGGGGAAAAAGCGGGAATTTGCATCGCGAAATCCCCCGCGGTAAGATTGTGGACGGATAGCTATTTGCAAGCTATCCGTCCGAATTATCGCATATCCTTCTTCGATATGGTAGTCTCCGGGTGCCGGATGAAAAGCTTTCACGGCACAGGCGACTAAGCCAAGAAGCAGGAGGCTAGTCGTCAGTATCTTCAGTGTCGTCCCGGATATCATCGTCCGATTCTTCCACCATCTCATCATCATCGTCCTTCGCTTGGTTAGCGAGATCTTTCAGGTCAATCTTGGGGGCTTTTTTGATCTCTTCGACTTCTTTGTCGAGAGCTTCATCATTCGGATTTTCCGGCGGCACACAGGTGATGTCGTGCACTCTATCATCTGCAGTGAGATTGATGAGTCTGACGCCCTGAGTATTGCGGCTGATGGTGGAGATATCCTTCACAGCCTGGCGGATGATCATGCCGTCGTGAGTGATGATCATCAGATCATCTTGATCGGTGACGAGCAAGAGCGATGCCAGATGACCGTTGCGCTTGCTGGTCTTGAGCGTGATCACGCCCTTGGAGCCGCGTTTGGTGGTGGGATAGCTGGAGATCGCGGTGCGTTTGCCATAGCCATTCTCGCTCACTGCCAGGATCGTGGCAGAATTTGGTTCGCCATTTTCGATCATCTGTTGAGCAGTGACTAGGGTCATGGAGATCACGAAGTCATTGTCGCGCAGGCCGATTCCCTTCACGCCGCGAGTGATGCGTCCCATGGTGCGGATATCCTTTTCGCTGAAGCGATTGCAATAGCCATTGTGAGTGGCGAGCAGGATGTCGTCCGAACCCTCTGAGATCTTGGCATCGATGAGCTCATCGCCTTCCATGAGTTTGATGGCGCGGATGCCGTTTTTGCGAGGACGTGAATATGCTGAGAGAGCGGTCTTTTTGACCAAGCCACGTCTGGTGCACATCACGATGTTTTGTTCGGGATGGAAGGCTTTAAGGGTCACAAATGCTTTGATCTTCTCGCCTTCGGAGAATTTCACGAGGTTTACGATCGCCTTTCCCCGAGCTGTGCGGCTGGCTTCCGGGATCTCATAGACCTTGATCCAATGGCACATGCCATGATCGGTGAAGAGCAGGATGTAGGAATGCGCGCTTGCCACAAAGAGATATTGGATAAAATCCGATTCCTTAAGATTGGAAGCGCTGAGTCCCTTGCCTCCTCTGCCCTGAACTTTGTAGGTATCCACGGGCAGGCGTTTTACATAGCCATCATGGGTGATGGTGACGACCATCATGTCGTCCGCGATGAGATCTTCCATGTTAAAGCTTCCGCCATAGCCTTCAAGGATATTGGTGCGGCGAGGATCTGAGAACTTGGCATTGATCTCATTGGTCTCTTCTTTGACGACATCCATTCTTAGCTCACGATAAGTTACGAGATCTCGCAAGCGGTTGATGAGCTCGATCAATTCACGATATTCCTGTTCGATCTTCTCGAGTTCCATGCCGGTGAGGCGCTGTAGTCTCATATCCAGGATTGCTTTGGCCTGGATCTCGGAGAGTCCAAATTTCTCTTGCAACGCGGCATTTGCTTCCGGAGGATTTTGAGAGGCGCGGATGGTGGCAATGACTTCATCCAGATTGTCCAGCGCTATGCGAAATCCTTCCAAGATGTGCATGCGAGCTTCGGCGTTGCGCAATTCATATTGAGTGCGTCTGAGCACCACGTCATGGCGGAATTCGATGAAGTTTGTGATCATATCCTTCATGTTCACAACTTCCGGGACACCGTCAATGAGGCAGAGATTGATCACGCCAAAAGTAGTCTGCAATTGGGTGTATTTATAAAGGAGATTGAGCACGACATTGGCGTCGTGATTGCGTTTTACTTGGATCACCACGCGCATGCCGTCACGCCCGGATTCATCGCGAATATCGCTGATTCCTTCGATCTTCTTTTCTTTGACCAGCTCGACCATGCGGTTTATAAGCAGAGTGGTGGTCACTTGATAGGGAATCGAGCGGATGATGATGCGTTCGCTGTCATTCGGCAAGACTTCCACATCAGCTTCTCCGCGCACCAAAAGGCGTCCGCGGCCGGTCTCAAAATAGTCCCGAATCCCATCAGTGCCGAGGATGTAGCCTCCCATCGGGAAATCCGGACCTTTGATATATTCCAAGAGATCCAAGGGTTCGAGATCAGGATTGTCGATCAAGGCGATGATGGCAGAGCAGATCTCGCCGATATTGTGAGGCGGCATATTCGTGGCCATACCCACGGCTATTCCTGAGGAGCCATTTACCAAAAGATTGGGGATGCGGCTGGGGAAAACTACCGGTTCTTTGCGGGTTTCATCGTAGTTTGACTTGTAATCTACAGTGTCTTTATCCAGCTCCGAGAGCATCTCGGTGGTGACCTTTTGCATCCGGGCTTCGGTGTAACGCATTGCTGCGGGTGGATCGCCATCGATCGAGCCGAAGTTTCCCTGTCCGTCGATCAGCTGATATCGCATGATCCAAGGCTGTGCCATACGCACCAGGGTGGGGTATACTACTTGCTCACCATGGGGGTGGTAGTTTCCGGAAGTGTCACCGGCGATTTTGGCGCATTTTCTAAAGTGTCCGCCGGGCGAGAGGTTGAGCTCGTGCATGGCGTATATGATCCTTCTCTGAGAAGGCTTGAGCCCGTCCCGGATATCCGGTAGTGCGCGTGCGACGATCACGCTCATGGAATAGTCCAGATAGGCTTGCTTCAGATGATCTTCGATCTGAGTAGTTATTAATCTTGTATTATCAGACATTTAAGACTCCATTATATGTCAAGGTTCTTTACATAACGGGCGTTTGCTTGGATAAACTCACGGCGAGGCTCTACCTCATCACCCATCAGGATGGTAAACATTCTGTCAGCTTCAATGGCATCATCCATTCTTACGGATATCATCTTGCGATATTCCGGATCCATGGTGGTCTCCCAAAGCTGCTCGGCATTCATCTCACCGAGACCTTTGTAGCGCTGGATGATCACACCTTTTTCTCCCATCTCTCTCCAGACGCGGTCGCGCTCTTCCTCTGTGTAGACATAGTTCTTTTGCTTGCCTTTGCGCAAAAGGAATAGCGGCGGCATGGCGATATATAGATATCCCTGCTCGATGACCGGACGCATATAGCGATAGAAGAAGGTCATGAGCAGCGTGCTGATATGGGCTCCATCGACGTCGGCGTCCGCCATGATGATGATCTTGTGGTAGCGAAGCTTGCTTACGTCAAAATCTTGTCCAATGCCGGCACCCAGTGCCAGGATGATGGGCTGGATCTTGTCGTTGTTGAGAACCTTGTCTACTCTGGCTTTTTCGGTGTTTAGCATCTTGCCCCAAAGCGCAAGGATGGCTTGGAAACTGCGATCTCTGCCCTGCTTGGCAGAACCGCCTGCGGAATCTCCCTCAACCAAGAACAGCTCGGTCTGAGCAGGATCAGTGATGCTGCAATCGGCAAGTTTGCCGGGGAGTGAGCCGCTTTCCAAGACTGATTTGCGGCGAGTAAGCTCGCGAGCCTTGCGGGCTGCTTCCCGGCTGCGGGCTGCCATCACGCTCTTCATGGCGATGTTTTTGGCTTCGGAAGGATGCTCTTCAAAATAGACCATCAGCTTTTCGTAGACCGCTGAGCCAACGATGCCTTCTACATCGGAGTTTTGAAGCTTGGTCTTGGTCTGCCCCTCAAACTGGGGATTGGCAAGCTTAACGGAGATCACAGCGGTGATCCCTTCGCGAATATCATCACCACTGGGGTTTACCTTTTCGTTTTTGAGAAGGTCGTTGTTCTTAATATAAGCATTCACGGCGGATGTGAGGCCGCGCTTGAATCCTGAAAGATGGCTGCCGCCCTCTATGGTGTTGATATTGTTTGCAAAGCTGAAAATATTCTCTTGATAGCCTTCATTATATTGAACGGATACTTCAAACTCCATTGAGTCACGGGAGGACTCGATGTGAATCGGCTTGGGAACCAGCGGCTTCTTGTTCTGATTGAGATATTCCACAAAGCTGTTGATGCCGCCATCATACTTGAAGTCATGCATTCGGTCAGTGCGCTGATCCCTAAGCAGGATGCGCACGCCTTTGTTCAAGAAAGCAAGCTCCCTGAGACGCGTGGTCAGATAGTCAAAGCTAAATTCTGTCGTTTCAAAGATCTCGGCATCAGGACGAAAACTGACGATGGTGCCGTTGCGCTTGCTCTCACCGAGGATCTTGAGCTCAGTGACAGGAAAGCCTCTCTCAAAGCGCATGAAATATTCTTTGCCATCTTTGTGGATGCGAACTTCAAGCCACTCCGAAAGAGCATTTACCACCGATACGCCTACGCCATGCAGGCCACCGGATACTTTGTATGAATTTTGGTCAAACTTTCCTCCGGCATGCAAGACGGTGAGCACCACCTGCACAGCCGGCATTCCCATATCCTTTTGGATATCTACAGGGATACCCCTGCCATTGTCGTCAACTTCGATATCTCCATCTTGGGTAATCGTGACTTTGATCTGATCACAAAAGCCAGCCAAAGCTTCGTCAATCGAATTGTCAACTACTTCATATACAAGGTGATGCAGACCGCGCTCGCTGGTCCCGCCGATATACATGGCAGGGCGTTTTCTAACCGCTTCCAGCCCCTTGAGCACCTTGATATTACTCGCAGTATAAGTGTTTTTTGACATAATGTATTGTCTCCTATATGTTTAAGACTGCGTTATGGGTGCCTCGTGCAGCTTGCGAAATCATCACCAGCCGTGAGCACCCTTATCTCTTTACCAGATAAAATTATAGTGCATATTTGTCAAGAAGTTTCTCAAAATATATTCGGCTTGTAAGTGCCATCATAACAGCTATTTAGCAATGCGCGCAAAAGAAGAGCAAAAATAGGCTGAAACTCCGGTCCTGCTCAGGACAATCAAGAGGGAGTACTGCGAGCCCTTTCCCAGCTAAAAATGCACCGAAATACGGTGATCTCACGAGCGACTCAGGGGATCATCACAGACTTTGCTACCAAAAGGTATGGGTGAGATTATTTGATACTTGCCAAAGATCTTTGCTTGCTTAGTATTTATAACAAACACTACTGAACAAAGTCATGGAGGAAAACACAATGGCAAAATACTTGATCGTTGGCGGAGTCGCCGGAGGAGCTACTACGGCTGCTCGTTTACGACGTCTTGATGAACACGCTGAGATAGTGATGTTTGAGCGTGGAAATTACATATCATACGCAAATTGCGGCTTGCCGTATTACGTTGGGGGAGTAATCCCAGAGCGGGATCGTCTCTTTGTGCAGACACCTCAGAGCTTCAAGGCCAGACTGGCTGTGGACGTCCGCATTAACGAAGAGGTGATAGCCATCGATCGTGAGGCCAAACAAGTGACGGTTAAGAAGGCTGATGGGAGCAGTTATACCGAGAGCTATGACAAGCTGGTGCTTTCTCCCGGCGCTGAGCCTCTCCGCCCGCCGATTCCGGGGATCCAGGATGAGGAGATCTTCACCCTCAGGAATGTGCCGGACACTGATAGGGTCAAGGACTTTGTGGATAGCCGCCAGGTGCAGCATGCGGTGATAGTCGGAGCGGGATTCATCGGCCTAGAGATGGCGGAGAATCTTCACCACAAAGGCATCAAGGTCACCATCGTCGAGATGGCAGAACAGGTGATGACGCCTTTGGATTATGAGATGGCTGCGGCAGTGCATCAACATCTTAAGACCAAAAACGTGGAGTTTTATCTGAAGGATGGAGTCAGCAGCTTTGTTCGTGAAAAGAGCGGCCTGAATGTACGGCTCAAAAGTGGTAGATCCATCGCCACAGACATGGTGATTCTCTCGATCGGAGTGCGTCCGGACAGTAAGCTTGCCGAAGAGGCAGGGCTTGATCTGGGCATCAATAAAGGCATCAGAGTCAATGAATATATGCAGACCAGTGATCCGGATATCTATGCCTTGGGCGATGCCATTGTATTCCCCAATCCCATCACCAACGAAGAGTGTCACACCTATCTTGCCGGCCCGGCAAACAAGCAAGGACGCCTTGTGGCGGATAATATCGTGAAGGGAAATGTGCGCAAATACAAAGGCAGCATAGCCACAGCGATTGCCAAGGTCTTTGACATCACAGTCGGCGCCACCGGAGTCTCTGAGAAAGTGCTCAGAAAATCTTCTATCCCTTATGTATCATCGATCATCCATGCCGGATCACATGCCGGCTATTATCCCGACTCATTGCCACTGACCATCAAGATTGTCTTCAACCCGGAAGATGGTAAGCTCTTGGGAGCCCAGATAGTGGGCTTTGACGGGGTGGACAAACGCACTGATATGCTCGCTCACATCCTCAAACACGGCGAGACTATCTATGATATGCAAGAGATCGAGCATGCCTATGCCCCGCCATTTTCCAGCGCCAAGGATCCGGTAAACATGGCAGGCCTGGTGGCAGAAAACATCATAAGCGGCATGGTTAAGATCATCCATTGGCAGGATATTCGCAATCTTGATCTCAAAGATGTGGTGCTCATCGATGTCCGCACCGATGAAGAATATGCCCTCGGTACGATCGAAGGAAGCGTAAACATCTCTGTCGATGATATGCGGCAGCGTCTGGAAGAGATTCCAAAGGATAAGAAGATCATCGTCTTTTGCGGCACCGGTCTTCGCTCCTATTTTGCAGCACGGATTTTGATGCAAAACGGCTACAATGATGTCCTAAATCTCAGTGGCGGCTATATCACCTATGAATATGCCACGCAAAAGCAAAGCAACGAGGATATCTTCCAAGGTGATTACATCGGCAAAGACGACCATATCTACCAGGGAAAAGACCGCAGTATGGCAGCAAAAACTGATGTAAAAGCGGTGGAAGTCGATGCTTCCGGCTTGCAGTGCCCGGGGCCTATCATGAGGCTCAAAAACGAAATGGACCGACTCTCAGATGGAGACACGCTCAGGATCACTGCCAGTGATCCCGGCTTTGCCAAGGATGTGCCTGCGTGGTGCAACATGACATCAAACAAGCTTCTGGACGTGAGCACTCAGGGCAAGAAGATCGTGGCATTGGTGCAAAAAGGTGGCGGGAAAGCAATATCAGCAGATTCCGGGGGTAGCAAAAACAAGACTCTTATCGTTTTCAGTGATGATTTGGATAGAGCCTTGGCTTCATTTGTGATCGCAAACGGAGCTGCCTCGACCGGCAAGAAAGTGACGATGTTCTTCACCTTCTGGGGACTTAATGTGATCAAGAAACCGGGAGTAGCCAAGACGGATAAGGACATCATGGGCAAGATGTTTGGCATGATGCTCCCAAAAAGCTCCCAGGGTTTGGGACTTTCTAAGATCAACTTCGCCGGCGTGGGTCCGGCCTTGATGCGCAAGCGTATGAAGGACAAGAATGTAGACTCTCTGGAGATGATGATCATGCAGGCAAAACATGCCGGAGTGCAGATGATCGCTTGTCAGATGAGCATGGACATCATGGGCGTGGACGCCGGTGATCTGATCGACGGCGTCACTATCGGCGGAGTAGCGAGCTATCTTGAAGAAGCTGAGCAAAGTAATCTTAACCTATTTATCTAATAGATCTCCGCAGAACAAAGCGGTCGGCATCAGATGTCGACCGCTTTTTCAATTATGATATTGGGTAAAAAAGGCTTACTTGATGCGGATCATCTTGCGGAAAGTGCTGTGTCCATCTTGGTGGGCGCGCAAGAAATAGACTCCGCTGCTCACTTCATTTCCGGACTTGTCGAGACCATCCCATTTATATTCACTCCAGGCCGCGCCATGGTGCAGCTCTCTGATAAGTTGTCCGCGCAGATTGTATACTTTCAGGCTGACCGGTGAGCCGGCTTTTGCACCTTCGAGCCGGATTGAGGTGTTGTTTTGGAAGGGATTGGGATAGTTTGGCGAAAGCCTAAGTCCCGCAACGGCGGGAGTGGTGGGGTCATCCAAGCTCACAGCCTCTCCCCATTTGATGGGCAGCAGGGCATAGAGCATCTGCCGGGCTTCGTCTTCTTGGATCACGTAGAGCGGGAAAGAAAAAAGTAGGCTCTGTCCTTCTTGATATTGGGAATAGATTCCCACTCCGGTTCCCGCTAAGAATGAATAGGGACTCTCGGATGAATATGCCGTGCCATAGGCGTAATATTTCTGAGCTCCCTCAGCAGGCCACATGCCTTCGACCTTCATGATATGATAGTCAAAGCCTTCCAAGCTGGCGTGTTGGCCCACATGCAGATCATCCAGATCATCCTGCATGGACAATGCCGTATTCATGCGAGCTTGCGGATAATAATCCACCGAGATCACGCCAAAGACGCGATTGATGAAGCTATCTTCAGAGAAGCTTCTGGGATAGCCATCATTACCCATGATAGCCTTGGTGGGCAGATAGCCGTTGTAGATCAGATTTCCGCCCAAGGCGACGTAATCTTCCATCACCGAGAGTGCCTCCTGTGAGAGCAGATCCGTGCTGGAATCCACATCATGCCAAATGACTGTGGAGAAGATGCCGATATCAAACAAACTGATATCCCTGCTAAGCTCTTCGAGATCAATGGTATAGTGATCAAAATCCTGCAAGATAGAGTCATAGTAATCAGTCACCTGCTGATTGGTGGGCAAGAGCACATTCACTCCTGAGCCGCCGTGGGTGGCATCGACCACCACGATGCCATTGTCCAGCGAGACCGGCCGAGTGCCTTGGATATAACTAAAATCGCTGTCCAGCCCTTGATTATCGACCGCCTGCAAACGATAGTAATAGACCTGCTCTACTGCTCCGATGACGTCCTCATCCAAATATTCGATATCAGTAATCAGTTCTGAATGCAGCATTTGAAATTGATCTGCGTGATCATCGGCACGCCATATTCGATATCCCGCCAGATCCAGCTCAGTATTTGGCGTCCAAGTCAGTCGGATGGCATTAGGCACTGGTTGCGCCACAAAGTCTTCAGGAACTCTGGGGACAGAAAGCGGGCTAAGCTCAGCATAGGCAAAATAGCTTTCATTGCCCATAGCATCAGCGGAAGCAACAGCAAAGCTATAGATCTCGCCTTCATCAAGACCCGTGATGATATAGTGATCTTGGTTATAGACCGGGATAAAGTCATCCATATTAGGCTCGGATTCACCATAATAGATGCGAATGTGATCCACTTCCGGATCGGCAGGCATATCCCATGAGACGCGCAAGGAGGAGCCGTCACCAAGGTCTTCCACGATGAGGTTTTGCACGGCTCCGGGCATATTTGCAAAGCTGACAGTGGCTGCCAAAGAGGCTTTGATCACTTCCGCGCAATAGACGTGGTCGATGTTTGCCACCACATCATTATCGCTATGATAATAAGGTGAGAAATCTGTTTCAAAGAAGTAGATCACGGGAAATCCCCGATTCCAATAGGAATAGGAGTCGCTGCTGTGGCTATTTGCCGAGCCATAGATTGCCTCCAGATCCGTGTAGACGGAGGTGAGATAACTTGCATGAGCGGATTGCTCCAGCGCGCCGTCATAGGGCATCAAGCGCACTGTGGAAGTGCCGGGATTGTTGTTTGCGATCATGTCATGATTGATCATCAAGCGGATGCTCTCACCTTGTGAGTAGGATTGCCATGCGTCATAATATGAGCCATGCAAACCAAATTCTTCGGCGGCATAGGTCACGAATCTGATGGTGCTCTTGGGTTGATAGTTGTTTGCAGCCAGCACACGCGCAATCTCCAGCGCAGCAGTAGTCCCGGATGCATTGTCGTCCGCCCCGGGCGCAATAGAATATGGAGTGGTGTAGGTGATGCTGTCATGATGCCCGCCCACGACGATGTATTCGTCCGGATAGATGTTGCCGGGGATCTCAGCAACGACATTGTACTGGGTTCCCTGATAGTTAAATTCCTGCAATTCGGCAGTGATCCCAAATCTTGCAAAGGTGTTCTTTATCCAAAGGGATACTTCATAACGATTATCCGCCAAAGCATAGCGAGTACCCAAATCTTGTAGGCTTTGGATGAAATACAAGACGCTGTCTGCTGAGACTTGATTTACCAAGTCTGCGATCTCTTGCCGAGTCTCCCTGAGTGCGGCATCTCTCATCTGCCGGGTAGGAATCACCATGGGCTCAAGCCGCAAGGGAAGAAGATTTATCTTCAGAAGCGGCAGCAAATGGGTCTCGCTAAAGGGGGAGGCATAGAGGATGTCTGAGTCGAGGTCTCTGAGAATCCTGCCTTTCTCTGTCAAAGCCTGAAGATCATAAGCTTGATCTTTGCTGATCAGATATAGTCTTTCATCGGATCGAGGGTTTGAGATTAGCTCAAATCCTTGCTTGACCTGCGAATCAATCCCTGCTAATATATAGTCATTGGTATAATGATAGATTTCAATGCCGCGCGAGCTGAGCTTGTGGACTTCGTCCGAGATTTGGATGTCGTCTGATTTAAGCCAGACAGCCAAGCGAGATTGAGCGAAGAGGCTCATAGTCATGCCACACAGTATTATGCAAAGCAGCAGGGATCGTTTCATAGTTTCTCCAGAGTTTGAGATTTGGTGTCCTAATAATTTATGCAAGTATCATTCCCAATCAGATAAAAGTCCGGCTCAAGTCAAGCTCATTTTTCCTCGGAGATTAGCCTCCCCCCAGATGATCAAAAATATCTTTATCATATAGATGGCATATCATCTTGATATATTCCTGAGATCAAGCGAAACCCCGGCAATCATAAGAGACTGTTCTGCATGGCATTAACTCAAGCATTTGCTTTGGCTCGCTATTTGCATATAGTATAGATATCAAATCACTTTCGATAAAGAGAGGAAAGAAAGATGAAAAGAAGAAACTTGATCGTGCTCATAATGCTCAGCCTTGTGTTTTCCTTGGCTGCCATGACACCGAATGAAGAGTTGCAACAGGAGCTGGATGAACTGCTCAAAGAAGTGGAAAACATCAGAGTCCAACTTGTCGAAGAAGGCAGATCACCTGCTGTGATAACTATCCAAACCAGAACTAATACCGAGGCCAAAGATGCAGCCTATTTTGGATTCTACATAGAAGACTTGACCTTCCCCAAGGCTCAGGCTCTATCTTATCCGGAAAACTATGGAGTGATCATCACCGGCGTTGTAAAAGACAGCCCCGCCTGGCACTATCGTCTACGTGAAGACGACATCATTATGCAGATCGGTGAAAGCCGCGTCACAAACTATGCGGCATTTGAGAAGATTCGCAAATCCCTGCGCGCGGGTGATCAATCTTCAATGGTTATCTTCCGGGATGGCAAGGTGGAAAGCCTTGATATGACGATCGGTTCTCGTAGTAGCACGGGAGAGACGGGTGTCTCAGCCCCGCGCGTTCCCTCCAAAAAACGCCTCAGCGCAGGATACGGAGGGGGAACCTGGATCCCCATGTGGTATGACCTAGATATGAGTGACATCAATGATCTGATCACAGACCCCGCCATGGGCTTCAATCCTTTCCGCTCCGATGGAATCTTGCATCAGGGCTTGGGAGGAAAATTCTCCATCGGCAAAAACTACTTTTTGGGTGGACAAGTCACTTGGTACAACGACAACAAAAAGAAAGCCAACCAGACCAATCCTGACTACCACATCTGGATGAGTCACCAAAATCTGATGGGCGGCGTAACCATGGACCGCAGAATTCCCCTTAGTAAAAGCCTCATCACTAGCGTAGGCTTGATGGTCGGCGGTGCATACCATGAGCTGGAGTTTCTCAATTCCGATTCCAATTACGATTGGAACAATCTTCCCGGCACAATCACCGGATCAAACAACACACATTTCCTGCTGCGTAAAGGCTACCTTGTAGCTCAGCCCAGAGCGGAATTTATGTATCACTTCCTCAGTTGGCTGGGACTGCGCGCGGAAGTAGGCTATGTCTTTGGCTACCCACTCACCCGTGATTGGCGCGTGCGTGGTCTTGAAAACGAAAGCTATGAAGTGACAAATTCTCCAGACACAAAATATGAGGGCATGACCATCACCATCGGTCCTTGGTTTGGCTTCTAGATAGATATTTCCCAAAAAGCACTCCCTAAACATCCGAGCCCCTCCCACTTTCGAGAGGGGCTTTTTGCTTTGACTCTCAAAACTGCTTTGCGCTTCGGCATCGGCAATATGAAGACATGTTATTAGGATAATTGCTTAGATTCCGGATAATCCTATCTCCGTTCGGATTTCCGGAATGACTGGTTTTGGGCTGGCGGGCAGGATATAATCTGAGCTGCCAATGCTATCTAAAAATGCCGTCCCGCTAGGACTCAGGCAATCATTAGGAGGCATTTATGCTATCTAAAATAGCGTGCCTACGGCACTCAAAACGCCGCTACTCCTAACGCTAAAACGCATAACCCGTAACTTCAGCACTCCAAAACTAAATCATTACACTGCATCAAATCAGTTAAATCTGCGTTCTATATTCATTGATCTACAGCGCCCAAAGCGACACGATTGTTCTGAATCCTCAATTCGACTAATCGCGAAGTGGTCGCCAACGACGACCCCTAATTCTAGATCGTAAATCGTACATTGTAGATTCGATTTTCGGCGCTAACTAAGAACTAAGAACTAAGAACTCTAAGTCCTTATTTTCTCACCGCTTGCACGCTCGACCGGTGAGCGACCGGTGAGAGGGGCATGAGGAGCCCATATTTTGCAAGCACTTACGAGCCTGGAAAACAGCGATTCAAGTTCAAGCCGGATGCTTTGTTTAAAGAGCAGTCTCTCACCCGGATATGGGAATGCTCATGTTCAGGGAAGGGAACTGTGAGAGAGAAAATCTTATCTATCGTCGGATCCACGGGGCTAACGCCCTACGGGCTTGGCGACTTTCAACACCATAACGCATAAGGTCAAAACGCAGACAGGGGCAGGATGATTGATGAGATTCCGGATAAGCCTCTCTACGTTCGGATTTCCGGAATGACTGGGTTTGGGCTGGCTGGCAGTTTGGAAACAAAGTGACAAGATGTCGCTTCCACACCGGAATGACTAATCTAAGGGTGGCTTTCAGCCGCCCAATGGTGCAATGCCCGATCTTGGGATGGTAGGCAGGATAGAGACCTGCGCTGCTAAGATGCTAGCCGGTGGTTTTTTAACCACCGGGAAAAAAGCGGAACCTGGTGGCAAAGATGATCTCCGGTGGGCTTTAGCCACCGGCAAACCGTGGGATGAAGCTTGGGATTTCTAGTGAGATTCCTGATACACTTCTTAGCCCCACAAAACTGCTGCGCAATTTTGCGGGGACCCCGAATCGCTGCGCTACGTGTTCCGGAATGACTGGTTTTGGGCTGGTAGTCACTGCTATCCAAAATGCCGTCCCGCTGGGACTCAGGTAATCCTTAGGAGGCATCGATGCTATCTAAAATAGCGTGCCTACGGCACTCATTAGCCGCATAACCCGTAACTTCGGCACTTCAGAACTCCAGCACTAGTTAATCGTGCGTAGTTCAACTAAGAACCACGAACTGCTTAATCTGAGTGTAGGTCCAGGTTTCGATTGTCTCCATAATAGATGACATAGGCTTTTGCGTCACCTGTGAGCCAAGCACTGAGGAATCGATATTCATCGAGTCTCCACCAAGCTTCGCGAAGTTCCGGATCATAGTCAAATTCTGTGCCATGAAAGCCGATTAGGACATCGATGATGACTTCCTCAAAGGCATCAGCTTCTTCGCTTTGGATGGGGATAAACACGGTCCAAGCTTCCAAAAAGCTATCCGTGTTATCCGGGCTGAGGCTGATCTTGGAGCCATCAGAGTGGCGATAGGCACCGCCGGAATCTGCTTCGGGTTCAAAGCCAAGCTCCACGAGGACATCTCCGGCATCGGACAGGTTCATGCCAAAGCTCAGCCCGGGCAAACCTTCCAGCGCCATAAGGGGTAGGCTGATGAGGATGATCGCCGCGAAGATAAGGATCGTTTTAGAAAGTTGGGTGCTCATGAAAGTGTTTGAGATCTGCATAAAAAACCGCCGTTGCGACTGACATATAGGGGGTGACATATATGGAAGCAATTCCAAAGGAGAGCATGCAGAGCAGGATCCAGCCTAAAAAACTAAAGTATAGATCAAAGAGTCGCCATTTGTGTCCATACATCATTTTTTTGCTGGCCTCGATCGCTTGAGAAGCGCTCATTTCGGGATTCTCCCGCATTATATAAAAGGTCATGGAGTAGGAAAAAGCAGCGATGATCCCGGGAATGATCAAGAGCAGGCTCCATAGGAAGGTATAGATGACGATGAGAATACCCGCGCTGAAGGTGTTTGCGAAGCTCTCGAAGCCCTTAAAGAGCATGCCCGGCTCTATCTTTTCCGAATCCAACACTTTCAGGGCTACAAATGCCGCGCCATAGCTGATGGGACCATAGATTAGGACTGCTCCGAGTGCCGCCATGGATCCCGCAACATAGAAAATCAGGCTGTAGATGAAAAAGGTCAGAATCAAGATGCCCATCTGCTCAGACATCAAGCGGCGAGCTTCGGTTTTGATCTGCAGCGCATCCATTATCTATCTCTTTAGAGGAACTCTCAGTTCAAGGGCAAGATACAAAAATGCCGTGCCCAGTAGGATACCAAAGATTGCCATGCCAAAGGACGGCATCACACCGGCAATCGCGAGGCTCACGCCAAAATCAAATTCGCCAAATTCCTTGATGTAACTCAGAAAGCTGCGGATCCCGGTGACGAGCTCATAGCCTCCGGCACCATACCACAAAACCACAAAGAACCAATACTCAAAAGTGGGGATGCGGAGTCCGGGATGATCCTGCACTTTGTGATTTGCCAGGCTTCTGATCCCGGAGACGAGATAGCTCATAGATACTATCAATGCCACAAAGGCATAGACCATCACATAGAGCATGGGATCCAGCTCACCAAAGCTTGTGTGAACTCTGACAAAGGTCATCGCTCCGGCAAAGCTGAGCAGCAGTGCTATGAGATTGAAGAGCCGGCTGCCCCAGAAGCCATAGCGTAAAGGCGGCATCTGAGGAGGAGGAGGAGCATCATCCGCTTGGGTGCTCGGCTCAAAATCGTATCCCCGCAGGATCAATTCATCCATGATGGCTTGATATGCCTCGCTATCTGTTTCAGCATTTTCAAAGAGACGCTTCAGTTCGGCATCTTCATAGCTGCTGTAAGTGGTGGAATTTTGGTCTTCGAGATTCATCCTTTCATCCTTTACATATAGTAATAGGCAAGATAATGGATTGGGCAGAGCTGTCAAGAGGAGTTTGAAGATTCCGGCTCTTTTACTTTGCAAGATGGTGGCAAAGAGGCATTGTTTGATCCTAAAAAGGCAAGGAAAAAGCCCATCATGGCACCTCACGAGAGCGTGTCTTAGCAAAGCCTTGTCAGCCAGCCGGCTATGAACTTGGGCGGTGATTTCAATTGACATATTTTATCTGTTACAGACAATGCCATCGATAAGAGAGATGGAGATAACGATGCCTTTTGTACATTTGCACAACCATTCCCAATACAGTCTTTTAGACGGAGCCTGTCGAGTGGACAGGATGGTCAAGCTCGCCAAAGATATGGATATGCCGGCGCTTGCCATCACGGATCACGGCAATCTATTTGGCGTGATCGACTTTTATAACACCGCCAAAGCAGCCGGGATCAAGCCAATCATCGGCACAGAAGCATATATCATCAATGGCGATATCAGCAGTGATTTGCACAAAAATGACACCCGCTACCATCTCATCTTATTGGCTCAGAATTTTACAGGTTATCAGAATCTGATGAAGCTCTCATCCCTGTCTTATATAGAAGGTTTTTATTACAAGCCGCGCATCAGCAAAAGCCTGCTTAAAGAGCATAGTGAAGGGCTGATCTGTCTCTCGGCATGCGTGAAAGGAGAGATCCCCTCTCTGCTCTCGGCAGAGCGTTATGATCAGGCTGAAGAAGTGGCGATGTGGTATAAAGATCTCTTTGGGGATCGCTATTACATCGAGATCCAGGATCACGGGCTTGACATCGAAAAAGCGGTGATGCCCAAAGTGATAGATTTGGCAAAGAAATGTGAGATCCCGATGGTGCTGACCAATGACTGCCACTATCTTCATCAAGAGGATCATGAAGCGCACGACATCCTGCTCTGCATCCAGACCGGCAAATTGCTCAATGATCCCGGGCGTATGCGATATAATACTACGCAGCTATACTTTAAGTCTCCCCAGGAAATGCAGAATATCTTCCCAGATCTGCCTGAAGCATATGAGAATACTCTGAAGATTGCCCAGCGGATTGACCTGGATCTGAGATACGACGAATTCCTCCTGCCGGAAGTGGAGACGCCTCCGGAATTCCCCGAGATGGGGGACTATCTGCGGCATCTCTGCTATGAAGCAGCGAAAAAGAAATATGCAAATGTCCAGGGGGAAGTATCAGAGCGGATCGACTATGAATTGAGCGTGATCAAGCGCATGGGCTTTGAAGGTTATTTCCTTGTGGTGAAAGATATCATAGATAATGCCCGCAAGCAGGACGTGCCGGTCGGCCCAGGACGTGGTTCTGCCGCCGGCAGCATCATTGCTTATCTTTTGGATATCACCAAGATAGATCCGCTGAGATATGGTTTGCTCTTTGAGAGATTCCTCAATCCGGATCGTGTGAGTATGCCGGATATTGATATTGATTTTTGCGCGCAAAGCCGCAACAAAGTGATCGACTATATCGTGCAAAGATACAACCGTGAGAGCGTGACTCAGATCATCACCTTTGGGACCCTCGGTGCCAAGAGCGTGATCAAAGACGTGGCGCGCGTGCTTTCGGTTCCGGCATCGGAGGCAAACACCATCACCAAGACGATCCCGGGCATGGTCAAAAACCTCGAGGATGCGCTCAAACAGTATCCGGAATTTTTGAACCTGATCAATCAAAACGAGCTGTATCAGAGCATTTTGAAGCATTCGATTGTACTGGAGGGATTGATCCGTCAGACAGGGATTCATGCAGCCGGCGTGGTGATAGCTCCGGGGAATCTCACAGACTTCGTGCCTCTTGCTTGTAGCTCTCAGAAAGACGGCGAGAAGGTCATCTTGGTGCAATATGAGGGCAAATGGCTGGATGAGCTGAAGATGCTCAAGATGGACATCTTGGGGCTGAAGACGCTGACCTTGATCAAGAAGACAATTGCCTTGGTCAAAGAGAGCCACGATGTGGATATTGATGTGGATCAGATTCCCTTGGATGATCAGAAGGTTTTTGCCCTGCTCGGTAAAGGTGAGACTGACGGAGTCTTCCAGTTTGAAAGCGACGGTATGCGTAAGTATCTGGCAGAGCTCAAGCCAAACATGTTTGAAGATCTCATCGCTATGGTGGCGCTATATCGTCCGGGTCCAATGCAATTTATCGATAGCTATATTGCCCGTAAGCATGGCAAAGAAAAAGTCTCCTATGATCACCCCTTGGTGGAGACCGCACTCAAAGGCACATATGGGGTGACGATCTATCAAGAGCAGGTGATGCAGATATCCCGTGAATTAGGCGGGCTCACCGGCGGTGAAGCGGATACACTGCGCAAAGCCATGGGCAAGAAAAAGACAGATCTGATGATGGTCTTCCAAGAAAAGATCATCGCCGGAGCTGCTAAAAATGGTGTGCCGCGCTCCACGATCGACAAGATCTGGCAAGATTGGCTGAAATTTGCCGAATATGCCTTTAATAAGAGTCACGCCACTTGCTATGCCTTGGTGGCATATCATACAGCCTGGCTCAAAGCACACTATCCGGTCGAATTTATGGCAGCCCTATTGTCTTTGGAGGATGATCCCAGCGATATTCCCCTTGAGATAGAAGTGTGTAAGAACATGGGCATCAATATCATCCCTCCAAACATCAATCGCAGCGAAGCGGAGTTTAGCGTTCATGAATCCGACGTCCTCTTTGGGCTGCGTGCGATCAAGAACCTCGGTGAATCCGCTATGCGCGCCATCATCGAGGACCGGGAGCAAAACGGGATTTATAGCAATATCTTCAATTTCTGTTCGCGCTTGGACTCCAGCTCGGTCAATAAGACCGTGCTCGAGAGCTTGATAGCATCCGGCGCCATGGATGAGCTGGAGGGAACTCGAGCCCAGAAATGGGCAGTAATCGAGCAGGCCCTGGCTCTATCCTCGGGCGATCAACGGGATCGAAAACGGGGGCAGACCTCGCTGTTTGATCTGATCCTGGAAGAAGAAGATAGCGATTTTTTCCCACCCCTACCTACGGTCGACGACTGGAGCTATCTACATCAATTGGAGATGGAAAAATCCGTCCTTGGTTTTTATATGAGCGGACACCCTCTCTTTGAATATCGGAGTCTGCTTAAGTATCTTTGCTCAGCCACATCCATCACCGGGAAAAACAAGTATAAGGACATGAGCATGGTGGGGATAGTCTCGAACGTCAGCAGGAAGAAAGATAACAAAGGCAATCCCATCGCGTTTGTTGAGATGGAAGATCTCTCCGGCAAATTTGAGATTCCGCTCTTTAATCGGGATTACTCGCGCTACAATGATCTGATCGAGATCGGCAAGGTGCTCTATATCTGGGGCGCAAAGAGCCAGTATAATGGCAATGACGACGGCATTCTCAGGATCCTACCCAAGGCGCTAATGCCATTTGAGGCCTTGCATCAGGCTTTGCGAGGCAGTCTCCGGATCCGTCTGCAAAATCACCAGATCAAGAAAGGCTTCCTGATCGAGATCGGCTCTTGGAGCAAACGGAAGCCCGGCAACGTGAGCTTACAGGTGACGGTGGAAGCCTCTGATATGGAATATTATAGCCTCGAAACTAAAAATAGGATCTTCCCTGATAATGATGTCCTGATGTGGCTGGAAAAGCGGGGACTGGAATTTAGCTTGGATGTGTATACCGATGATGAAAAAGACTCTTAGCCTCTGGATCTTGCTGGCTTTCCTTTTGCCGCTTTTTGGGCAAGAGATGGTGGTGGAAAACTATGAATCGGGGGTTGATGTATGGCTTTTGGTGCCATATGATATCTTCCGCTTTTCGCGTGATGCGACGCTGGCGGATTATCAGGTTTCCATCCAGATCAAGGATGCACGAAATCGTCAGGTGGCTGTGAATGAAAGTGAGCTGTCTGTGCCAAATCAAGATTGGCTGCACGGCACCGCCATCCCGATCCATCAGAGCTTTGAACTCTCAGCCGGCAAGCATAGTCTAAATCTGACTCTGCGTAATCGACTTCTGGGCGATCGGCATAGTTTCAGCAGAGATTTCCTGGTCGGGACGCAGATCACTGAGATCGGGCAGGCCTATATCATGGCCGAGCGTGATGGTATCAAATACATCCCAGAAGCCGCTTTGGCGCGGGATATTGACAGCCTTATGCTCAGGCTGAGCTTTGGCTTGAATCCTGATAAGATCACTTTGCATCTGGATGAGAAACGCTTTGACTTCATCGATCCGGTCAGTCCATTTGAGCTGGATTTGATGGAATATGCCATCACGGACAGCAGCTCCGGGCTCATGCTTGCACTCACCGAGCAAAATATCCGCTACAATCTCGAACCTCTATATTATAATCAGTGGTTTTCATACAATCAGCGCTATTCGCTCAAGGATCAGATCGATCAATTGCGCTATATCGCATCTCAAAATGAATGGCGGGTGCTCAGCAAAGTGCCAAAGGATAGATATGCCGATGCCATCGAGAGTTTTTGGCGGGCTCATGATCCCACTCCAGGGACGATCCGCAATGAAAACCGTGAGTATTTTTATCAACGGGTCATCAAGGCTGATGAGCTCTTTACTATCCATCGGAGAATGGTGGGCTGGAAGTCGGATCGGGGACGGATCTACATCAAATTCGGCGAGCCGGATCAGATCGTGAACGATAGCTTCCCCATCGGGCGAGCTCCCAGCATCAGTTGGCACTATTTCAGGCTAAACCGCGTCTTTGTCTTTGAAGATAATCGCGGTTTTGGCCAATTTAGATTAAGGAATACGGAAGATGAATATCTCGATCTTTAGGAAGTCACTAGCCCTATGTGTCTTGATCGCTATCAGCTGGGGCCTAATGGCTCAAGCTCGGCTCAATATGCATATTGATTACAACCGTTTTTTGGATCATGAAGGAAACACTATCCTCTTGATAGATTATGAAATCCCCTACCGCAGTTTGCTCTTTTTGGCGCATAGCGGAGCTTTCTTTGCTCAGGTCGATTGTGAGGTTCAGGTGGCAAATCAAGACTCAGTGATTTACGCTCACCAAGTCACCGACAATATCGGCATCAGCAGCCGGCATGACGCGGGCTCAAACATCAAGTCCTATCTGAATCGGATCAGCTTTATGATGAGCGAAGATCACTATCAGATCACCTTCACAGCCAAAGACAGAAATTCGGAGAATAGCTTCGTATGGAGCTTCCCCGTGGAGGCTCTCTTGGCTGGCAGCAGGATCAGCGACTTGGAGATAAACAGCCGCGTCTATGCGGATAGCAGCGCTTACTTGGGGAAGTTTCGCCGACAGGATAGAGTCTATGAGCCGGCAGTGTCGGCAATCTTACGCAGACAATATCATGAACACGCGCATCTATATATGGAGATATATACTCCGGAAGAAGAAATTGGGGAATCCCAACTCCTTGTCCTGAGCTTGGAAAAAGATGGTGATCTGATCTTGGATGAATATCTTGATTTCACACCGGCTAAGACACATGACAGCTTTAGCCTCAAGATCCCGCTCAACGATCTACCCGCAGGGAAGTATCAGGGCTGGGTGTCGCTGCAAGCTCGAGAAGATCAGATTTACCGCGATTTTGAATTTGTGCTCTCGGAAGAGATCGAGACTCAGCTCTCTATCTTCAACAACCCTGACGAAGAATATCAGCTCATGCGCTACTTCATGGCATCACGTTTACCGGCAAATTGGGATGATCTGGATATCGATACAAAACGCAGACACATCAGCAATTTCTGGCGTAATATGTCGCTCACGACCCGGATGACAGAGACGGATATCATGGATCTCATCCATGATCGCGTCGAGCATGCCAATCGATTTTACTCACACCTCAGACCAGGCTGGACGACCGATATGGGACGCATCTATATCAGAAACGGAGCACCCGCTGATATCGAGAAAGGCACCAGTTCAGATGAAAGCCGCTTTGTCCGCAAAGACTATCAGATCTGGAAATATCGAAGCGGAAACAGACCCGTCTATGTCTTCATGGATATCCAGATGAACAATAACTATCGATTGATTTACGTGAGTGGTGATGACACAGAAATTTCAAATCCCGATTGGCTGAGATATATGGGCAGAGATTTTGATGAGAGCCTCTTAAGAAACTAGACGCTAAATCGCCGAGGCAGAAGCTGATGGTCACTGATATGCCGAATCAACCGGTAAGAAAGCATCTTCAAAGTGCTTTATCGAAAAGCTCTCCAAGGAGGCATCATAGAGCGCCACGATAACGTCAAAACGGGTATTGTGCTTGCAATACTGAGGATTCTGGCTACAATATATATTAGCGACACGTGAGATATGAGCCTGCTTTTGATGGCTTACACTGGCGATGGCGCTTTCTATAGAGTGATAGCTTCTTGTCTTGACTTCGACAAATATGAGTTGTTGATCTTTTTCCACGATCAAATCAATCTCACCTTGTTTGACCCTAAAATTCCGGAAAACAAGGCTGTATCCCTTGTATAACAAGTAATTAGAGGCGGCGGTTTCGCCGGATTTTGCCAAGTCGGTCTTTGAAAGCTTCTTCATGCCTTCCAAAAAAAGCTTGACGGATAATTTGTCAATGTTAAATGAGAAAGCATGTAATAAGGTACTTCGTTTAGTACTAGTTATAGATTAACAAAAAAGGAACACCGAAAGGTGGAGGGAAGTATGAAAAAAGTTATTTTAAGTGTGATCGTTATCGCAGCGATGTTTGGTTTGTTGAACGCAGCGCCGTTTCAGACTCTGGGCATGTTGCGCACTCCGGATGCATATGTATTGCCTCATACAGCTGCAGAGCTATTGATTGGTGGTCACTACCGAGACATTGCAAAGCCGGTTGTTTATGATGGCTTCTCGCCATTTGTGATGGTCGGAGTAGGCATCTTGGACAGGGTCGAGCTCGGTCTTTATGTCGGAGACAAAGTCGAGAACGAACCATTGGTCTATTTTTTGAACGTAAAAGCTAAGATCTTGCAGGAAACATCTCTTTTACCACAGCTCTCCGTGGGTATGGACAACATCCTCTCCCCCATCGGAGAGACCAGCGTTGAAGAGCTTAACCCGGGCGATGATTTTTTCACTCATCCCGACAAAGCCGGCTATGAGATCTTCTCACCATATGTGGTTGCCTCCAAACAAGCTGTGTTTTTGGGCATGCCTTGGATGTTCAATCTTGGTGCCGGGGCACACCGCTTCACCGGTCAAGCCTCTCGGGCTCGCATTTTGAACGGCCTCTTCATGTCTGCTGAGATGTCTCCGATCAAGAACCTTGCCCTTCAAGGCGAATTTGACGGCCAAGATATTAATGCCGGCCTCAAGTATAGCTACAAAAACTGGGGAGTCCGCGTGGGCGCACAAGCCTTGGAAGACTTCACCAAAGACAACGGCTATGAAGACAACCTCAGGCTTTCATTTGGCGTGAGCTATCTTTTCGACAAGTTTGCCGAAGCCAAACGTCGTCCTGACCTCAGAAGCTATGCCAAGGACGAACACTTGGATGATCCATATGTAGTAGACCTGGGCACAGTTCCCGCTACTGAAACCTCTCCCACTGACAGAGCCAGAGTGGATCAGCAAGTAGTCCCCACTCCTCCGGCTACTCGCCCCGGCGAGACCGTCACCACTCCCACAGGCACCATCGAGACTCCCGGATATGCCGATGGCGGCAGTAGCAGCGCGCAGGCTCAGCTGTCCCCCGAAGTTCGTGATCTCCTTGAAGAACTCAGAGTTCTAAGAACCGAGCGTGAAAAAGCTCAGAAATCTCTGGACGATCTGCGGGCATGGATTGAACAGCTGAAACAAGAAAGAAACTAAACTGAGACCATAGTAGTGTTTTGTAGGAGACATACTTCCTATGAATAAACTTAACGCCAGGGTGCGATTTGCGCCCTGGCTTAATGATTAAAAGTATCGTGACTACCAATATTGAGTCCAAAGTGAGCGGGGTTATGAAAAAGTTTTTATTTTTGGTTTTGCTCGTCCTGTCAGCACTGGTTTGCCTTTCCCAGCTTTCAGCCCAAGCTAGCACCTATGAAGAGAATCTCACTATTGAACAGCTACAAGAAGAGATCCTAGAGCAAAAAAGACAAATCCGCGATGCTGCCAAGAGCTTCTTGGTAGATGAGCTTCCTGTGGTCATTGAGCTGGATCCTCAGCGTGCAAATCATGAGCTTCAGCTGTTTAGCAGCACTCTCAGCGCCTTGGGAGACGAGGAGATATCCTTGCTATTGGGGCATATGTATGCGAGGATAGGAGAGAATGATAAGGCTATCACCATCTTTGATTCCTTGTTGCCCACAGAGTTAAACTCAGATGCCCGCCAGATGCTGAATGTCGTGTTATATCGCAGGTTAGTCGATCTGCTTGAGCAGGGAGAGCGGGAATCCGCCAGAGAATATCTCAGGCACATCATTTTTGATATTTACAATACCGGATCCTATTTCCCGGCATATCTATATGTATATGCGGATCTAAGCACGGATCACCGAGATTATGCGCATGTCCTTGATCTCATTGATGCCTACAATTTCAATCGCCAGAGCGTATTGAACACTCTTCTTCCTGCCAAAAAGAGGGTCTTGGACCGGATTGATTCGCTTGATCTGAAAGCCTACTATGAGCACCCTGACGCTGAGCGCTTCCGGCAGATGTCTGAGCTGATCAACCAGATCCAACGGGATCTTGCTCTCATCCACTCTGAGATGCTGGGAATGCAAGGCATGCTTTTTATTGATGAAGTGGTAGAAGCCCATCAGGCAGAGACTGAGATCCTGGAGCTCTTGAGGCGTGATCTGAGAAACCTCGGTATGGCAGAGGAACTGATAGAGTCCCAAATGCAGACAGCTCGTGGGCGCATTGAAGCGGTCAGAGAGAATCTCCGCTTCTATGATCGGGTGCTCATGCTGTTTGACAATCATCTTCAGCAAAACTATCTCAAGCTCAGCTCAGATCCGAGTGCCATAGATCAGATTTATGCCGGAGATCTCTATCTGGATCGTATCTACCAGATCGATCGCACGATAGCCATCTACAATGAGCAGTTGGATCTGATCGATTCCCAGCTTGGCTCCGGCGACTTTCCCGAACATGAAGCCAGATTGCTCGAAGAACGCTCTTGGATACTGTCAGAAAAGCAGGATGCCGAAGCCCTCCGTGTCAGCTTTGTTGATGAGCTCAGAGAAGTAGCCGATGATGACGCCGCTGCTCTTTTGGAGATCTTAGGTGAATACAATGCCTTGGTCAGAGATCGCGACCTCTTGCGTGAGACGACTACGATCTTGGAAGAATACGTCGAGACTGATGTTCGAGAAATGGTCAGCTATGAAGCTCGTGGAGGAACTCAAGCGAGGATCCAAGCCAATCTTGCTGATTTGAAGGATCCCGAAATCCGCCATCGTGCCATCATCAATGGATATGAAGACTATCTTGGGCAGATCGAGTTTTTGAGCCTACATCTCTCCTATCGGGAGCTAATGAAAGATACACATGATTATTTCTATCCTCACATTGCGCGCAGTGATGAAGAGCAGGAGATTCTAAGGAATCTGTTACTTGATAGGCATATCGCCTTGACTTCGGAGATTGAAGCCTTTTTGGTTGAGAATCCCGGATACAGCTCCTTTGTTCAACCCGACGGAAGCAATCTGATCACAGACGCTGATCTGTATTACAAGCTGGGAGAGCTCAAATACTTCAGCTATCCGGCAGATCCGGCCCCCGCCCTTGTGGACTTCCAAAGAGCCGCTAGCCTTGATCCCGACTTTCCCAATCGTGATCTTGCCCTATATAATGTCGCCGTGATCTCCAGTGAGCTGAAGCGAAACGAGATCGACCAAAACAAGATCGCCTTTCGTCAGACTGCGCGCCCGGATGCCATTCCTCCGGCGGCAAGCCTATATAGTGAGGCAAATTTCAGGCAGACCCTGCAAGCTCTGGAAGAGATCATCCAAAACTATCCTGAGTCACAGATCCATGAAGAATCCATCTATCGGCTGGGCCTGCTCTATTTCCGCTTTGCAGATGATTCACAGGATCCCGATCATTATCACGCTCTTGCCATAGAACAGTTTGATCGGATCATAGAAAGTCCCCAAAGCCCGCTCTACTACGAGGCCCTATACCAACGTGGATGGGTTCGCCTAAACAGCTTTGATGAAGACGACCTTATGCAAGCGATGGATGACAATATCGCCATCCTCAAAGCCATCGAGAATTCCGAGATCTCAGATCCACAACTAGCTGCAGACTACCAAGCGGATGCCATCGACAATATTGCATACTGCCTGATCGCGCTCGACGGCACAAACTTCCATGCCCAATCCCGAGGGGTAGACGAGATCTACAATGTCTTTGGCGACTACAAAGATGAATACGTCATCCAACAAGTCATCGACAAAGCCCTTGAGAACAAGCTCAATATGGGAGTATCCGTACAAGCCATAGACTATATGCGACTGAGGCTTGAGCACAATCCTTTGGCTTTGGAAAATCCCACTTTGCTGGATTCGATGCTGGTCTTGTACCACAATTCCGGTCAACGCCTAAGAGAAGGCGAAAATCTAGATCAGATCACCCAGAGCATCTACCAAGAGTTAATCGACGATTACAGTCCTGAGACCAACTGGTATTCGGCAAATCGTGAGCATGACATCCGCCCGCAGATGCTGATCGTGGACAATGCCTACGAACAGAGAGGCATTCGCTTGCTCAATATCTTTGCGGCAAACATCAATAGAGACAATCTCAGCGCCTATGCTGATCACAGCCGACGCTACGATGCTTTTGCCAGATATCACAGCCCGGACTACCTCGCGTTCAGCGCTGCAAGTGACAGCCTCTTGGTCAATGCCTATGCTGTCTTGGCAGATCGAACCGATGATATCTCAGACTATCTGATAGCGATCGAAAAGCTATATGACTTCAATGAAGATCATCCTACAAACAGCCAGTTCTATGACAATGAAGAGCTGGCCATGAACTATTCGAGAAACATCTATGCCCAAGTTTCCGAATCTTTGGCTGATCTTAGTGAGGACGGATCCTCCCGGATTGATGAAGCCTTTGATTTTCTCAAGAACAGTGCAGAGCGCTTCATCCTAGTTTCAAACAACGAGTTACACAGCTCACCTCAGAGACGCGCCAAGGCCTTAGACATCATCCTCCTTATGGGTGATATCCAGATGGGACGCAGACACCTGGACGATGCTGCCGCCTACTACACCAGAGCTCTTGAGCAAGAAGAGCTGCTCTCAAATGCCGACAAACGGGACAGCTATCTCAAATTGGCAGAGATCAGCATGCAGCAAAACCGCCACAGTGACGCAGAAAGCTGGCTCCGTCTGGCTCTTCCGCTTGCCGATTCTCAGCAGGAACAGGCCAATATCAATCAAGACATCCTCGTGCAGATCCAGAGCAGCTTTGAAAGCGCTTCCGACTCCGGAGACTACCTTCTGGAAGCGGAAGAGCGCCTGCGCTTGGCTGATGCCTTGGATCCCTCGCGTAGCTCTGAGATCCTGGGCCACCGAGTCGCGGCTGTCGATGCCTACATCAATGCCCGTGAATATCAGCTTGCCATCGACCTCTTGATGGTCATAGCAGCAAGTGACACAAATATTGACGCAGTCTATGCTCGCTACAACAGAGCCTATGAGATCGCTCATTCCGAGCAGATGATGAATGATCCTGCCCTGGCAGATTCAATCGAACAAGAGTTCATTGACCTCTATCCAGCCAGCAACTACAGCTTCCGCCTCCGACTGGCAAAGATCAATGACAGCGCTGAGACAGATCCTGCCACTGCTGCCACCGAGTATCTCGCCCTTTTTGAAGAAGTTCAAGCCGGTGAGATTGATCCCGGAGATCTGCAAGCAAGTGATCTCTTGGCTGATGCCATCCTCATGTATGCTCGCAGCAATGATATCAGCACAGAGTATGAATTGCGCTATCGCTTCATCGAGCTCTATCCTGAGCATCAAAACGTGATCCCATATCTGGAGTATATGGCAAAGGGACATCTTGATCGGGATGAAATGGATGAATACACCGCTGTCGCCCGTGAGATCCTTCGCCGCAGCCCTGACAAGAGCACATACTATCAGTTTGTAGCAGACACCCAATTGCAGCGAATAGCCGGCAGATTTGACACGGCATATCTAAACCAAGAATACGAAGAGGCGCTGATAATCCGTGATGAATATCTCGCTGCTGAAGCTGGTTATATTGCCGAAGGACTCAGCTTTGCAAACGACGGTGTTCACGAAGTCTTTGCCGCCGTTCAAGCCGAATACGACGGCATTCAGGCGCGCAACGAATTCCTGGCAAGATACGATGAGCGTCTGACAGAGTTGGAAAACTCCACGATCTTCAGATCTACTCCCGCTCAACAGATCCGCGTAGTCGCCATCACCACATGGGATCGTAATCTCAATGGTGGAGATGCCAGAATCCCGCGCTATCGCGAGACCATCGCCAATGAAGTGGCAAAAGTCACCGCGCTGGTCAGAGAAGCAAATGAAACCGGCTACTACATCAATAATGAGCGCAGACTCCGCGCCATGGATCTCATCTGGAGATTCTACGAACGCGGCGCAGAAGTAGTCAGCACCCAATTGGAGCAGTATTTCCGCATCACAAATGAAGCCGCATACTATCGGGATCAATACCCGGGAGAGGCTCTGAACAATGTGATCGCGCAGTTTAATTTCCAACAAACCCAAGACTATCTAAACAACGCTGTTTCTTGGCAGTTTGAGATATTCCGCCAATATCAGCTCGCCGGATATGAGAGTGATTTCACCATCTCAGCTTCGGAAGCTTTGGCAGCAAGAGGCCTTTTGGCAGAGTATCGAGAGCAAGAATATGTATTTGACAACAGCTGGAATCAAGTGCTAAATCCCTCTTCAGATCAGCTCAGCATCCAAAATATCACGAGCCCCAAAGGACAAAGCCTAGGCAGCGCAATGCTTCCTGCCGGAAATACCCTAGAGATTCAGAAAGATCTGGATCTCGCTTTGGAGCCGGATTTTGCATATCTTAATATTGTCTTCCCGCTGGATATCCGGGTCATGCTCAATGGCACACTCGTAAATTCTTCCTGGGTGCCCATAGACAGCCTGGAAGCGGGCAAAGCCCTCAGCACCAGATACAGCTACATGATCCCGGGCGAGCTCTTTGAACAGGGTGAAAACAAGCTGATTGTCGAAGTGATAAACGACAGCTCCGAGCGTCTGCAGATGGCACTAGCCATTGATCTGATGACTAGTGAGCAGCGCATCTTGGCAAATATCCCCCCTGAGACCAAGGACATCTATTCCGGCACAGATTGGAAGCTTATCCTCACGGATCCTGATACAGGTGAAAGCTCAGAGACAGCTGCGTCTCATGCTGCGGAGTGGAATATCAGCTGGGAACAGATCGTGAATATGGAGCCCACAGCCGCCGAGCCCATTTGGGCATCCGAATTGACACAACCGGTGGATAATCCCGTCTTTGAGACAGAATTTGTTTTGGATACCCCATTCATCGAAGGAATGATAGATCTTGTCGCTCCCGAATCTGTGCGAGTCTATCTCAATGGCACAGAGATTGGTAGCAGTATTTTCGACTATGATCCTGATCCTTTGCAGATTTACAAAGGACAGATCTTGATTCCTGCACAAAACGTCGTAGAAGGTAGGAATGTGCTTAGATTTGAGGTGCAAAATGGCTTGCCATACCGAGGATTTTTGGCGCATATCACCTACACTCAGACCGGTAAGGAGGCAATCCGATGAAGAAACATCTAATACTAATCCTTTTGGCAGTTTCCTTTGCCTGTGTGCTATCAGCCCAACAAGCCGTTGATAGTCCCCAAGCAGGAGGTCCCACCATGACAAGAGATGGCATCGTAGTGGACACAGAGGAGATTGTCATCGAAGTTCGTTCTTTTGCCCCGGTTTCGGGAATTTACAAAGCCAAGCAAGACACCTTTATGGCAAGCGGGAAATACCGCTTTTTGCTGGATGACCAAACGGTCAAAGACAAGAGTGAATTACTACTAAATAAATGGCTTAAGGAGTCAAAATGAAAAGCAAGCATAGTATACTCGTTCTAATCATCCTGTTACTTAGTGTTGGTTTCCTCTTTGCACAAGAGGCCGCAGAAGCCCCGGTCGCTGCAAAAAGTGGTGTGAATCTGATAGAGATCTTTACCACCAGCGGAGTTTTTGCATACCTTATATTGCTCAATCTGCTCATTGGTCTGGCATTAGCGGTAGTCCGCTATATCCAGCTCTACGTCCGTGAAAAGATCGATGCAGAAAAGTTCTTTCTCAAACTCAAGAATTTCGTCAAAAACGACCAAATCGATGAGGCGACCAAGATCGCGGATCAATTCCGCACCACAACCATGGGCTTCATCTTCTTCAGTGGACTAAGCGTCTACAAGGACATCCGCAAATCCGGCAAGAAGGGTGAAGAAGCCCGCATTGCCGTGCAAAATGCCTTTGATGAAGCGGTCTTGCAGACTGTGCACAAACTCGATGGCGGACTATTTTGGTTTGACACTTTAGCTCAGATCTCGACCTATCTAGGCCTTTTGGGAACCATCTTTGGACTCATCGCAGCCTTTGGTGCTTTGGGAAGTCTCACCGGTGCCGCTGCAAACAAAGCTCTCACCGACGGCATCTATATGGCCATCGGAACCACCGCTCTCGGTCTGATCGGTGCGATCCCGCTCACTTTGATCAAGGGTGGACTCTTTACCCGCGCCCAGAATTTGATCAGCAACATCGATGAATATAGTGTAAAACTGGTTAACCATATCAACAACTATATTAAGGAATAGGATCATGGCAGTATATCGTCCTTCCCAGGCGAGGCAACAGAAGTCACAGACCGCGCCGCAGGAACCAAATCTGGTTCCGATCATGAACCTCTTTGTCACCATCATCCCATTTCTGATGCTGATGATCGTGATCTCGCAGGTGGCGCTTGTGGCTCTGAATTTTTCCTCGGAAGGAGGCCCAGTCGTTGCGGGCGATGGTACTGGCGGTGGCGGTGAATCCAGCGAGCAGATTGAGATTCATCTCATGCTAAAAGAACACGAAACCGGTTTGTTCCCCGGCATGGAAATCCGTGAACCGGGCGGTAGCACCCACAAGCTGCCCACCCTGAGTGAAAACGTATATGATTTCGCCGGGCTGAACTCAGTCTTGATCGATATGAAACAGCGTCATGCTGACACAAATGAGATCGCCGTGATCGTGCATCCTGAAGTGATTTACGACACCCTGATCCGCACGATTGACCTCTGCAAAACAAATGGCTTTGTCTCCGTGCACTACAAAAACCCCAAAAACGTATATTTCTATTAGGTTTGGGGAGGAATAATGAGTAGTAATGATACAAACGTACGCAAACAAAAAGGTAGACGCGCAATTCGCAAAAAGACCGAAGAAAGCAAGGGTCTTTCGATCACCTCATTGTTGGACGTGCTCACCATCATCCTGGTATTCCTGATCAAAAATGTCTCGATGGAAGCGGTTAAAATCTCCGAATTGCCGGATATGAAATACCCCACCACCGTCACTGTCGAAACCCTCATGGACAATGCCTTGGTGACTCCTGTAAAATTGTATACCGATCGCGTCCTTCTTGGCTTGGACAATCAGCTCTTGGGATCTCCCGAAGACCTGATCGAAAATGTCGAGACGCGCTCTGTAATGCTTGAATTCTTTCAATCTGAGATGAGCGAAATTCCCGAAGAAAGATATGATGAAGCCTGTCTGATCGTGCAAGCTGATGGAGATCTCCCCTGTGCATATATCACAGAGATCGTACGCGTTGGCACAAACACCGGTTTTCAAAACATCTATTTCGCCACTCTGGAGGAAGCAGACTGGCTATCCAGCTATGCGTCTGCTTCTTTTGAGTAAAAGGGAGGCTCCATGGCTAAAATCTTAAGTCTCAGATTGAACTATAAAGGCAAATTCCTCGATTACGCCAAAGAGGGAAAAGAGATTAAAAAGAACTTCATCATCGGCCAAAACAAATACTTGCAATGGCAGATCTTGGAGCCCTCCTTCCCCGATAAACACCAGCTTATCAAGCAAAAAGGCGGGGAATTTGTGATGCAACTAGTCCCCGGAAGCGAGCTTAGCTGCGAAAAAGATGGCAACCCCCTGGATCTAAGCTATCTCAAGCAACATAACTTGCTTTCCGGCAATGAATTGGTACTCAAAAAAGACATCAAGGGAACCATGACAATCTCCCAAGATTGGAGTGTGGATTTTGACTTCCGCGAACCTTGGGTGGCTGTGCTCACAGCTGAAGAACGCGCCATCGTAGCCCAATATGCCAGACGCTCCGCTCCGGATGCCGTCTCCAGATTCAACAGAACCGTGATCTGGATCGTGTTGCTGCTCGCGATTGCCTTCCTCATGCTCTTTGATCTGGCTCTCAAGCCTGAGTATGCCCTCGAAGAAACCATCCAACAACGCATGCAGAGCATTCAGACTGCTCAGCGAATCACGCCCGAATTGGTGAGCCCCAGCGTAAGCGCTGCCGAGCCATTAGGCGAGGCTCCCGAGCCGACCGAGACCGCGGATGCGACCGATGCTCCCGCCACCACCGGAACCGGACCAAGAGGTTCTGCAGGACTCACCAGTGCTTTGCAGGGCTTTGACGCAGCTGCCACCGGAACTGCCCCCGCGCTTACCATCGCTACCGTGACCGAAGGCTTCACCGCTTCACGTCCCGGCTCAAGCCCCGGAGGCGTAGCAGGCACGGGTCCCGGACCCGCAGGCAGTCCCGGAACAGGCACCTCAGCCGGATCTTCCTACAATCCCGCTGCTACCCCGGTCTTTGGTGACATCGGCTCAGTGGTGACAAGCGGTCCTCAGACCGGCGGCTACAGCGTTCGCCCCGAAGGTGCTAGCGGAGTGCATGTGACCGGTGATGCCAGCACACTTGCCCCCAGCGGACAATCCTGGGGTGATGTGACAGAACAGCAGAGAATCGCGGCTGACTTTGCCCGCAGAGGAATATCCACTGTCAGCGAAGGCAGCATCACTGCGCTCGATGAAGACACTCGCACCCGATACACCAGCCTCCGCGAGCAGATTCAATCACGTCAAAGTCAGATCGAGCACGCTTATCGCGAGATGCAAATCCGCCAAAGCGTCAGCTTCACCATTACACTCTTCATCCGCGCCGATGGCACGGTCAGAGAATCCCAAGTCGTCCCAAATGGCAGCTATCCCGAAGCCTTTGTCTCAAGGGTCAAGAGCATCGTGGATGCCTGGACATTCAACGTTCGAGAAGAAATGGCATATCAATTCCGCGTCAGAGCGGGCTGATCTGCTCCTGATACATATGAGCCCCACAGATCTGTGGGGCTTTTTTTTAATAAATCAAACCACAAAATGGCTTATGGGGGCTTTTATCCGCCCATCAGGGTAGGGAGCTTCGTTTCTACAGATTCCGGATACCACGTGCTACGCACGAAGTTCCGGAATGACTAATGTAGGGCTGGTGGTGAAGATATGGTATGGCTAATGTAGGGCTGGTGGTGAAGATATGGTATGGCTAATGTAGGGCTGGTGG
>CALGPA010000124.1 GCA_937960795.1 uncultured bacterium
CGGTGAGGGGGGCATGAGCGCCCCTTATTTTCCAGGCACTTACGACGCTGTTTTTGACGAAATCTGAGGATCAGACTAGCCCGTGTCGCACTCCTTTTGTGGAAACAATAAAGCTGGTTCTTTTGTACATATCCATGATTTGCAGGATGATCATGGCTGCGGGCAGGATAATATCGGCTCTGGCAGGGTCCATTCCCGGAATTTTCGCGATCTTTTCGATGGGGAGGGCGCGATATCTTTGGATCTGACCGAGAATTGCGGAGCGTCTCAGTTCATGTCCATTGATCAGCTCTTCATACGGGTGACTGATTCGGAGATCTACCATGGCGCAGGTCACGACAGAGCCTCCGATGCCCACCATGCCAAAGACCGGCTTTATAAGGGGCTTTAATATGCTTTGGATCTCGTTTTGAGTGTGGTAGTAGCTACAGTTTGAGATGGGGGTTTTGCACCCAAATTTCTGTCGCAAGCTCAGGGCTCCAATGTCATAACTTTGGATGTAGAAGATCCTTTGATCGTTTGCCAAGATGATCTCGGTGCTGCCTCCACCGATATCAAAATATATGTTGTTTCTTAGTGGTTTGATGCTGGCTTGTGCGCCCTTGAACGCGGCAATAGCTTCTTCTTGGGGATCCAGGATCTTAATCTTGACGCCACATTCATCTTTGATCTTTTGGATGATCTGCTTGGAATTCGTTGCCTTGCGTAAGGCCAGAGTGCCGACTACCATGAGCTTGTGTTTGTCGGTGAATCGGTTTTGCACATCTCGGATTGCTGAAATCATGCTGTTAATACCATTTTCGGATAGCTCATCTCTTTTCGAGAGCTCAGCGCCCAGCCTCAAAGGAAGACGATAATCCGCCAAAGGCTTTGCATTGCGACTATCCCAATGCATCACCTTGCAGGTGTTTGAACCAAACTCAAGCAACAAAACATTTCTCGGATAACGGCTCATAAATCCTCCATATCATTATCACAGATAATCTAAGCTATATCCCAAAAAAGCGAAAGAAAAAACACAATATTGTGCATATTTCGAGAAATGGAGCATAGTTCGCCTGGGCGGGGATCTTTGTGGGCTCGAAAAATCTTGACTTATCTTGCTGGACTACAAACTGGTATCTGATTTGTAAAAAAAGATCCGAGGTGACAATGCGAGAAATAGTAATAGCCGGTAACTGGAAGATGTATAAAGGATTAGATGAGGTGCGTGCCTTTTGTGATGAGACACGCGAACAGCTCAAGGGTAGAGACTTATCCGGAGTATTGCCGATTTTGGCTCCGGCATATCCATTTTTGATCACGATGCAGGACCTCCTTGAGGACACTGCGGTGAAAGTTGCCTCCCAAAATGTGAGCAATCACAGCGAAGGCGCATACACGGGGGAAGTATCTCCCGCGATGTTGGCATCTATCTCGCTTCCCCACTGCATAGTGGGACATTCTGAGCGCAGAGCATATCACTTTGAGAGTGATGAGATGATTCGTGAGAAAGTAATGGCACTTCTGACAGAGGGGATCAAGCCTATCCTCTGTGTGGGTGAGACCCTCGAAGAGCGAGACGCCGGGAAAACCGAACAGGTGATCATGAACCAGCTGGAAGGTTGCATGCGCAATGTGACTCTCTACAGCCCATCGGACATGATGATCGCCTATGAGCCCGTCTGGGCAATCGGCACCGGGCGCACTGCCAGCGGAGATCAAGCTCAGGAAGTGCATCGCATGATCCGTAAATGGCTGAGCATACGCTATTCGGAAGAGCTTGCAGATCGGATCAAGATCCTCTATGGCGGCAGCGTCAAGCCGGAAAATCTCGAGAATCTTTTGAAGATGCCGGATATCGACGGCGGTCTCATCGGCGGAGCCGCTCTTAGTGCTGATAAATATCTGAAGATGATCGAGATAGCCTTGAGCCTGGCAGAAGGAGAAGAATCATGATAGATCTGAAGTATATCCGTGCAAATCCCGATATCATTCGCAAGGCAATCTGCGACAAAAACGAGAAAGCGGATCTGGATATGCTGCTCGCCAAAGATGAAGAACGGCGCAAATTGCAATATGATTTTGACAATCTCAGAGCTCGTCAAAATGCTGTATCGCAGACCATTGCCCAGAAGAAGCGCGCCAAGGAAGACGCCTCTGAGGAGCTAAAAGAGATGTCTGAAGTGGCTTCTCAGATCAAGATCTTACAAAGTGATCTGACCGAGATAAACGCCGCCGTGGAAGAGCTTGTGCTCACGATCCCAAACGTCCCCCAAACGGATGTGCCGATCGGCAAGGATGAATCACTAAATGAGATCATCCGCCACGTGGGCGAGCCTCCGAAGATGGATTTTGAACCCAAGGATCATCTTGATATAGCCATGCAAAACGGCCTTTTGGATCTCCCTCGCGGAGCCAAGATCTCCGGGAGCGGATTTCCCATCTACACTGGTGATGGTGCCAAGCTGGAGCGCGCGCTGATCAATTTCATGCTGGAGTATCATCTGCAAAAGCATGGCTATACCGAGCTAATGGTGCCGCTGGCGGTAAATCGCAAGAGCATGACAGGCACCGGGCAATTGCCCAAACTCGAAGATGACATGTATCACATCTCTGAGGATGATCTCTTTTTGATCCCCACTGCGGAAGTGCCCGTGACCAATATCTATGCCGATGAAGTCTTGTCCTACAAGGATCTGCCCAAGAAATATGTGGCATACACGCCGTGTTTTAGGCGAGAAGCAGGAAGCTATGGCAAGGACACTCGAGGTCTGCAGAGATTGCATCAGTTTAACAAAGTGGAGATGGTTCGCTTTGTGGAGCCTGAAGATTCTGCCACCGCGCTTGAGGAGATGCTGGCAGATGCGGAGGACATCCTCATGGCTTTTGGGCTGCACTATCGGGTGGTCTCGCTTTGCACGGGGGATCTGAGCTTCGCCAGCCAGAAGACTTATGACCTCGAGGTTTGGGCTGCCGGCAGCGGGAAATATCTGGAAGTGTCTTCCGTGAGTAATTTCGGCGAGTTTCAAGCGCGCCGTGCCAATATCCGCTACAAAGATGCCGAGGGAAAGATGCGCCATCTGCACACTCTCAATGGCAGCGGTCTGGCGACCCCTCGCTTGATGATAGCCATCATGGAACAGTATCAAAAAGCAGATGGAAGCATTCAGATCCCGGATGTGCTAAGGCCTTTTATGGAGCTTCGCGTCTGATGAGGCAGAGCCTGCCATCACGTGGAGCATCCACTATGAATTCCGAGGAGATATTATGAAACGCTCAGTTACTGTTGTGATCCTGCTTGCCATACTTTGTATGCAATTGGGCGCAAAGCACTCCGATGAGTATCTCGTCGGGACATACTCTTATATCTACAATACTTTCCCGTTTTTTGCGCAAAATCGTGAGCTACTCTCGAGATGGATGCAAGATATGGGATACAATAGCAATATCATCGAGACCGAGATGGCAGACAATGAGCTTGCCGAATTGCTGCGCGTCATGGATGAACACGGTCTTGATGCTTGGATCACCGATCGCGGATTTTCGCCGGATCCGAGATCCGAATTCCGCTATGCCATAACGCCTTTGGCGACCTCCAGTCAGCAGATCTTTGAAGCAGAGTATCAAGACGAACGTGATGTGAATCCCGGCGACGGGACGGATAGCAGGTTCTGGTATGCTTCACGTAATGATGGCGCGATTTCGCGCGTGGGGCGTCCGCAGAAAGATCTTCAGGCCTCAAACGGCTTTGTATGGAAGGCATCTCGAGGAATAGATAAAGCCGGATACGCGATGGGAGATCTCAGATACCGCTGGCCCAATATCCATGGGGCATATGTGCGTGTGGGATATGAGTTTCATCACTATCAGATAGATCCGCCTGATCATGAAGACGCGTATTTTTGGATCACCTATAGATTCCGGATCAGCAATGTGGATCCCGGCATTAAGGCGGAGGATCCGCTTTTGAGATTTGAACTGGCAGGCTATGAGCTTAGCGAAGGATCCTTTGCCTCTCGAGCAACCGGCGTCAGAGCCGCCTCGGAGAAAGGGATGAGCCCGCAGAGCCTATACAGCTATCAGGATCATCAGCGTTCACGGGAATCCGACGGCTTTGTGGATTATGTCCTGAAAGTGCCCTATAAGGAGCTCTTGGATACCAATCTTATGCGCCGTCCGAACAATCGGCTGTTTATCTTGAACAATCTTAATACCCGGCTGTGGTGGTATGGCAATTGCGATCTTGAGTTGGACTATGTGCAAGTGCAGGATCAATTTGCCTACGAGCTGGCAAATGCCGATGCCGAGTACAAGCAAAAGATAGTAGGGCGGGCAAGAAATCTCATCCGACAGGGTCAAGGTAATGTGAGTGGGTTCTACGCTTTTGATGAGCCTTTTCAAGGGCAGATCAAGAGCTATGGTCTCTTGGATGAGATCCTTGCCGAAGAAGATCTTAAGCTCATGACCGCCACCTATGACTATCAGTCTTCAAACATCGTCATAGACGAGAGAAATGGCGTCTTTTATGATCACCTGAGTTACTTTTTAGATGAAGCCCAACCGCAGATCTACGCTCCGGATATCTATCCGGTGAGATCCGAATACAGCTTCGTCCCGGGAGTCAGGAATCGGGAGTTTTTGCAGGATATGTGGGAAAGCAAGCTGATCAAGGTCTATGATGAAGGCATCAGATATCGCATGCAGGATCCCTCCCGCCGCTTCTATCCGATCGTGCAAGCTTTTGGTAGATGGGCAAAGGGAAATCCGGACTTTTGGACGATCTGGATCCGCCCGCCCTACGCGACTCAAAAGGCACTTCTGTATCTACCTCTGGTCTATCAGGCAGACGGCGTCTTCCACTATCGCTTGCAGTCCTTTCAGACTACAGATGGATTTGGGGACTATGTGGGGCTTAATACTCGGCTCTTGTCGCCGGGAAAATATAGCGAGCCTGAGGCTGATCCCATCACGATGGATGCCATCTTGCATACAAACCCCAAGGTGCATAAATATGGCAGAATCATCCGGGATCTGAACTGGGTCGATGCAGCCACCATCATGGGAGGCTCCGAAAGACGCAGCAAGATCCCCCTTGAGTCGCTCATCGATGACATCTACGTGCTTGAGCAGCCCAATGCACCGTATTCCGGATACATCCAATGTGGATACTATCTGGATGACGAGGACGTCCCGTATCTGATGTTGGTAAACCGCAGAGGGAACTATTTTGAGCCTGTCGCGGTAGACCAAGAGAATCATGTGGCACCGGACGCTTTTGAAGAGCACTTTCCCCAGGCTGATCCTCAGACTCTGATGATCAGGTTTTCAAAAGATGCCAAAAAGCGCTTTGGCGAGTATATCGGATTCCTTGATCCAATGGATGACAGCATCGTGTATTATGACAAGATGCAAGCCGCTATCGAGATTCCGGCAGGTGAGGCCCGCCTTCTGAAGATGGTGCAGACCCTCCCTCGGATCATGGAAGGAAGAAATAGCCTCAAGGAAGAGCGCGAGATTTCCCGGCAAGTGACCCTGGCAAAGAAGGCACATCTCAAGCTACATAAGAGCAGCAAGATCACTCTCTTGCCAGGCTCCAGCCTCATCGTTCCCAAAGATGCCAAGATCACTCTGGCAGGTGAGATCAAGCTCATGGAAGGCAGTCGTCTCATCATCGAAGGTGAGCTGAAGCCTAAGAAATATAAGATTATAAACGATACAGACGCCAGCATCATCATCAATCCCCAGCCCAAGCGCTCCTTCTTTAAGCGACTGTTTGGAATCAAGTAAGGAAGATACATGGAAGAAAAGAACTTTGATCTCTTTGAGCTAATCCGGATCATGGCGGCCTACCGCAAGTTGATCATCGGGATAGTATTGGTCGTGGCTATTGCCGCTGTGACATATAGCTTGCTGACCCCTGAAATCTTCAGCTCCAGCGCCAGCTTCTTTGCCGTCGGAGATGAGATCACTCAATTGCCCATCAACGTCCCCGGCCTCTCCAGCTTGGCATCCTCCTTTTTGGGAGGCGGAGGCACACAAAACGCGGAGAACTTCATCACCGTCATGCAATCTCGCACGATCTCCGAAGAAGTCATCAGGAAATTTGATCTCTTGGACTACTTTGAGCTGGATCATCCTGATAGCCTCAGGAATATGGACGATGCTCTCTTACTTCTGCGCCAGAAGGTGCTCAGTATGGGCTTTGACAGTGCCACGGGCTTGGTCAAGGTGCGCGCCAGCAGCAAAGACAAACAGCTGTCTTTGGATATAGTAAACTACCTTCTTGCCCGTCTTGATGAGTACAACCGTGAGCAGAAGGTCACCCAAGGCAAGCTCAATCGACAGTTCCTGGAGATCCGGGTCAATGAAGTGAAAGGCAAGCTGGATTCTCTGATCGTGGCAAACCAAGACTTTCAGGAAAGCAGCAAGGCTATTCACCTGGAATCCCAAGCCAAAGCGATCGTGGAATCCTATAGCGCTTTGATAGCAGAGAGCATGATGGCGGATGTGGAGCTGGAGCTTGCTCGGTCAAACTTCGGATCAGAAAGCCCCATTGTTCGCGAAGCTGAGCTGCGCAAAAGCAGCATCCAGCGACAGATCAGGGAGCTGGAAGCAAGCGGAGAAACCCCTGAGTATCTCATCAATATCGGTTCATTGCCGCAAGTGACGGCGGAGTATCTGCGCCTGGAGATGGACATGCAGATCTCTCGCACCCTCTTTGAATATCTCTATCCCCAATATGAAGCCGCGCGCCTATCAGAATTGCGTGACATGCCGTCGATCGAGATCTTGGATACACCCCGTCTTGCCGGACGCAGGGACTATCCCAAGAGGGCTCTCATATGCGTGGTGGCTACCATCATCGGCTTTATCTTGGCGGTCATACTTGCTTTGATCCTTGAGATCATACGCCGCAATCAAGCCCGCATTGCGGATATCAAGAAAAGCTTGAGGCAATGAAACACTTCCAAGCCGCCAAGATCCAAAACTGGTCTGTAATGCTAGTTCTGACCGGGATTTTGGCTCTTATCAGCGTGGTCATGGGCAGTTTTGCGCAGGATCTGGAGCTCAAGTATGTGATCATGATGATCGGTATCGTGGGCGCTTGGCTGGTATACAGTCTTTTTGGCGGAGTTAGTTTGCATGGATCTTTGATCCTCATCTCGCTTGCTCTGATCAAGCCGTTGATGCCGGTGTTTTTCCTGCTGCTTTTGCTCTTCATCTTCTTGATAATAGCAGAGATGTATCACAAAGAGCAGCTAAGCCTGCACCTTCCTTATCCTGTGGCAAGCCTGATGATTTTGGCGTTTGGGGCCTATAGTGCCTTGCGCATCTCGGATCCTTTGGGTTACACGATGTTATTCACTACCGTGATAGTCCCGGTGCTCACCCTGATCCTTTGTCGTAATGCTCGCTTGGATGAGACTTCCATGCTGATCTGGATGAAGGCAATCGTGGCAGTGGGAGCTTTTGTAGGCGCCTATGGCATCTATATCGCCATCCAAAATCCCTTTGAGAGATTGGGATCATTTTGGTTTACTGCCATGACGATCAACGGCTTCTACACGATGGCGTTCTTCTTTGCGCTCACTCTGCTCTTCCAAAGCACCACGCAATTTCTGAAGGCGCTCTATGCTTTTGCGGCACTCTTGATCCTCTTTGGGATGCTCTATACATACACTCGGATGGCGATCTTGGCGGTTGCTTTTGGAATCTTTCTCTTCATGATCCGGATTCGATCAATGCGCTATCTGGGCATCGTCTTTGTAGCTCTGATGCCGCTGGTGATCCCCAGTTCCATGATATCGCGCATCGAGCTCGGTTTTAACAACGATGTATCACTTTTGATCCGTGGGATAGCCTGGTATCTGGCGGGGCTGCAGATCTATCACAATCCGCTCACGGGGATTGGATTTGGGGTCTGGACAGAGTGGTATCCGAGCATGATTCCCATGCGTCAGCTATATGCTCAGCATCCGCACAATCTATATCTGAATCTCATGGTCGAGATGGGCATCATCGCCGCACTGAGCTATCTTTGGATCATCTATTCCGTCTTGCGCCGCTATTGGAAGTCCCATGTGGCGCACACCAATGATATCCTGCATTATGGCATGTGGGTCAGCCTGATGGCGGTCATGTTTGCCTGCATTACAGATATCTTTATCCAACAGCACCTTGTCAGCATCATGTTCTGGCTGAGCTTGGGCATAGTGCTGAGACTAACCGATATGAGAGAATCACATGAATAATTTTAAGAGCCTGATAGAGATCTTAGCAGCCTTAAGAGATCCGGAAAAGGGCTGCCCCTGGGATCTGAAACAAACCCCAAAATCATTGGTCCCAAACTTCATTGAAGAACTTTATGAGGTGGTCGAAGCCATCGAAGATGAAGACGATCAGGCTTTGCAGGAGGAGCTGGGAGATCTGCTTTTACACATAGTCTTTCAGATTCAGATTGCCAAGGAAGAAGGCAAATTTGACGAAGCGGATGTCCTGAAATCCATCTGCAGCAAGCTAGTGCGTCGTCATCCCCATGTCTTTGGAGATCTATCCCTATCCGATGCTGATGGCGTCAAGATGAATTGGGAACGGATCAAAAAGCAGGAAAAGCATGAACGTGAGAGCGTTTTGGACGGCATTCCCCGCGCCATGCCGGCTTTGATCCAAGCCTATCGCATCCAAGAGAAGGCGGCTTCTGTGGGCTTTGATTGGCCGGATCTTAGCCCCGTCTTGGCAAAGATCGATGAAGAACGCGAGGAGCTGCAGGAAGTGCTGGCGGCAGGTGATGCCGAAGCCATCTATGAAGAGCTGGGGGATCTGCTGTTTAGCGTAGTGAATCTTGCCCGCAAGCTAAATATCGATGCCGAAGCCGCCCTCAAGGACGCAAACCGAAAGTTTTACCGCCGCTTCCGTCATGTGGAAGCCCAATATCAGGATAGCGACATTCACGAGGCAAGCCTGGAAGAGCTCGATGAACACTGGGAAACAGCCAAAACTAAATAATCGCTATCATTCACTGCGGCTATATGTGGTCTTTGGATCGCTAATAATCTTCGTATTCTTCGCGATCTACACCCAGATCTTGATCCATGAAGCCAGAAAGGATCAGGAGTATGTGCCCAGGATCTTTGCGCAATATGTTGCCTATACCGATGGTTACTTGCGCTCGGCAGAGAGGTATACCCGGCTGCTCACCGAAGTGAGCTCAAAATATCTTCAATTTGCCGCTCAAGATGATTTTCAACAGCAGCTTTGGGACTACATTTCCACGGAGTTCATGCAGAAAAACCCCATCCCCATCATCATCACGGATGAAGCCATGCAGCCTTTGATCTGGAAAAACGTCCCGGTCACCCAGGATTCCCTATATGAAGATCTAAGCCCGGACACTCAATTTTTCATGGGCGAGATGATGAACCGGATGGTGCAGACCCCGCTGATAGATCAAGGCACTCTCAAGGGATATGCTTTTTACAGTCGCCCTCTATCTTTTGAACAGTTCATTCGCAACATCGATTATTCCGTGATCGTGACAAACCGCAATCGAGAACCTCTCTTCTGGAGGAACGTCGATGTCAGCGAGAATACAGCCTTTGATGATCTTCCCATTGAGAAGCAATTTACCTTGCTCTCAGCCCAAGCCTCGATGACGGAAGTTCCGCTATCAAATCAGGCAGACTCTTTGGGGTTCATCTATTTTTCCATCCCGCATTCACTTTCATACATCCGCTACATCATCGTATTGGAGCTCTTCCTGGCGCTCATGGTCGTCTTTTTTGGCGGATATGGCCTATTGCTCCTCCGGCGCACCGAAAAGGATACGCTCTGGGTGAGCCTGGCAAAAGAGACTGCCCACCAGTTTGGCACTCCGATCACTTCCCTGATGGGCTGGATTGACTACATGGCTACCAGCTCTTCAGACAGCATCGTGCGTCCGGACATGGATCAGATGCTTGACTTCATGAGAGCTGATCTGGACCATCTGCGAAACATCGCATCAAGATTTGGAAAAGTGGGCAGCATCACCAAGCTGGAACCTCAGAATCTGCACACATTACTCGATGATATCGTGGAATACTTCAGCCATAGAATGCCGCATCTTGGCTCTCGGATCGACATCCATCTGATCAGCAAGATTGATGGAATACAGGTGATGATGGACAAAGAATTGATCAAATGGACTATGGAAAACCTGATCAAAAACTGTGTCGATGCCATGTCTACCAAAGGTGGTCACATCATCGTAACCGCCACCCACAAAAGCCCATTTGTCTATGTCCATATCCGCGATGAAGGCAAAGGCATTCCCCGCGGGCAGTGGAAGAAGATCTTCGATCCCGGAGTCACCTCCAAGACCCGTGGCTGGGGCTTGGGGCTCAGCCTGGCAAAACGCATCATTGAGGAATATCACAATGGTCGGATCCGCGTGGTAGAAAGCGCATTAGGCGAGGGCAGCACCTTCGAGATCCGTTTGCACACCACCGAAAGCAGAAGGAGGAAGTCATGAAACTCGTGGTAAATCGTGATGAAATGCGCAGAATGGATATGCGCACGATCAAGGATTTTGGCATCCCGTCCCGCGTCCTGATGGAGACCGCCGGCGTGAGATCAGCAGATTGGATCATGGAAAACTACCCCTGGGAAGTTTCCGGGCAGATCTTTATCTTATGTGGCAAAGGCAACAACGGCGGAGACGGCTATGTGATTGCCAGACATCTGTTCCCTTACAGTCAAAGTGTCACCATCCTCAGCTTGGGTGAAGGCCGCATGAGCTCAGAAACTGCCCTCAATCGAAAGCTCTGTGAAAGCCTCGGCATCCGGATCCATGATGTCAATACCGCCCAAGATCTTGACGATATCGCTGCTCTCTGGGATGAGCCCATTGATCTTTTGATCGACGCCGTCTTCGGCATTGGTTTTCATGGAGATGTCGCCCCAAACTTGCGTGAGATCTTCTATTTGTTTGACACTTTGCCTGCCCCGAGAATAGCCATAGACATCCCCTCCGGAATCGACGCCGACACGGGAAATGGCTATGCCATCAGGATGGATGCCACGCTCGCCATTGCGGAGCTCAAGTTTGGGCATCTTCTGGGAAAAGGCAGAGAGCTCTCCGGCGAGATCCACACCATCCCGATCGGCATTCCAAATGATTACCGCAGCGGCATCTCGGCATATCATTATGAAGAAATAATGCTCCCCGCTCGAGACCCGGCAGGACACAAAGGGGATTTTGGCAGAGTGATTGCCATCGGTGGCAGCGAAGGCTATCTGGGCAGCATCAAACTCGCGGCCAACGCGGCTCTCAGAGCCGGTGCCGGTCTGACCTATCTATACAGCCGCCATGAGCTTCTGCCATATTACTATGCGGACCCCTGTGAGATCATGGTCTTTGGCATCCCCCAGATTGCCGGCAATGATCCTCTTCCGGATGAAGCCGCTCTTTGCGCAGAGCTTGCCAAGGCGGATTCAATCGCCATCGGATGTGGCATGGGACTGGATGATTTTGCCATAGAACTCTTAAGGATAGTGCTCACTCATTCCAAGGTGCCAACGATCTTGGATGCGGATGCATTGACCATCCTCAGCTCTCAGCCGGAGCTGATTCCACTGCTCAAAAACGGCAGATTCCTCCTCACCCCTCATAAAAAAGAGTTTTGCCGATTGGCAAAGATCAATATGGAAGAGCTGGATCAAGACCCCATTGGCAAGCTCAAAGAGATTCAGGCCCTTCTCGGCTGCCCGATTTTGCTCAAAGGGCACAGCAGCATCTACTGCGACTCATCTCAGATCCAAATCCTGACTGCCGGAAACGACGCTCTTGCCACAGGTGGCAGCGGAGACGTGCTCTGTGGGATCATCGCAGCATTGGCCGCCACAGGACAGGACATTATACATTCTGCCTGTTCAGCTTCGCTTCTAATGGGCAAGACTGCCGAGAGACTATCTCTTAGCCGCGAAACTTTTACCATCCTACCCTCGGATATTATTAATCACATTGGAGATATAGATGCACAAACTTGAAAAGATGAATACTCCCGTTTTCTGGGCTGAAGGTCATCCCGGAAGATTGGATCGAGACGCATGGCAGATCGAGGTCAGCGGATCTTGCGCTGAGCCTCGCACATTTTCTTGGCAAGAGCTTATGGCTTTGCCCGCCGTGACCGTTGAAGCCCGCCTCACCAGCGTCACTCGTTGGTCTGTCTTCGGCTTTTGGACCGGTATCCCCATGGCGGAAATCCTGAGGCTGGTAAAGGCAAATGACAGCTGCAGATATCTGCGCTTTTGGTCTGTGGGAATGATCTACGATACTTCCATCCCCCGCGACATCGCCGAGCAAGAGCGCTCACTCATAGCTTGGGCTTTTGATAATGAGCTTTTGGATGAGAACTATGGAGGTCCCGTGCGTGGATTCACCCCCTATCTCTGGGGTTATAAGTCTGCCAAAAGCATCGTAAAGATAGAGCTTATGGATTATTATGTGCCGGGTTTCTGGGAAATGCGCGGTTACACCGACAGCGGCGAGATCGAAGCCGGACCATGTCGGGACATCAATGATGGCGGAGTGCTCAAGGAAATCCCTGCCGGTGAAGTGAAGGAATTTATCTAAACATGAAGCTGTGGGTCACATATCTTCGCGCCATCGGTGCGATGTTTTTTTGGGCTATCACATTTGTATGGTATAAGATAGCCTATGAAACCTACCGTCCCTATGAAGTAATATTCTTCCGTCTGCTCTTGGCAAGCATCATCCTCTTTGGCATCATGGCAATCGGCAGAAAGTGGCAAAAGATCGAGAGGGGAGATCTCTGGCGATTGATGATCGTAGCTTTCTTTGAGCCCTTCCTCTATTTTAATGGCGAAGGCAATGCCATGCAATATGTCTCCAGCTCTTTTGCCAGCATTGTGATCGCCACCATCCCGATCTTTGCGGCTCTTGGCGCTTGGTTGCTACTCAAAGAACGGCTTAGCATCTGGGTGATCATGGGGGTGATAGTTTCCTGCATGGGCGTCGTGATCATGAGCTTTGGCTCGGGTGAGCTCAGAGCCACCATGATCGGAGTGATGTTTTTGGCACTGGCGATCTTCGGAGCCGTGGGCTATGGCCTGATGGTGCGTCCTTTGACGCTCAAGTATTCCACGCTCACTATCGTGGCATACCAGTCCATCTTCGGAGCAATCTACTTTTTGCCTATGTTTCTGATCGTGGATGGCAGCCATTTCATGAGCGTTGAGCACTCTCTAAGAGGGATCTATACCATCGTCGCGATGTCCCTCTGTGCCACTATCGGCGCTTTTGTGCTCTTCACGGATGTGATCCGTAGTCTGGGCGTGGCAAAATCCAATATCTTCACAAATCTCATCCCGGTGTTCACTGTGGTTTTGGCATTTTTTATCCTTGGCGATGCCATCGGGATTCGCACCATCATCGGTCTGCTGCTCACCCTGATCGGACTCTTGTTATCCCAATATGCAGATCTCAAAAAGCTTAAAGAGCGCTATATTTTGGGCAGGAGCATCTCACCAAAAGCTGCTGATTAACTTCGATGTTCAGGATTTAAAAGAGCGAGAATTTATCTTCGAATTCTCTCGCTATATGGCAAATATTCAGAAGCCGTAAGTCCTTATTTTCTCACCCCTTGCTGTCTACAGCGGTGAGCGAGCGGTGAGCAAGGCCTTAGGAGGCCTGCAAAATAAGGACTTACGATAGCCATTTTCGCGCTTCTACTGATGGATTCTGCGGCTTTGTCCAAGATGGGGAAGATAGATTTGTGGGAAAATGTCGGGTGTTTATCAGGACTTTGACACGGGAGAAGAGCGCTGCTCTACTACATCCTCTCGAGGGCCCTAAGAAGCGCTTCTTCATGGCGGCGAACTATGCGTCTTACCATCCTATCGGTGGGATGGATGATGCTTTGACCGTCTTTGTTTACTCCCCCAATCTCGATCAGCATGCCGGGAACTCCCAGACTGTGGTAGAAGAAATTGCGGGCATTGCCGACCCTTGAAGTGTTTCCCCGATGTAGTGAGTAGCTGCCGCGATAGTAGTCCCGCGGGACGTTTTGGGCATAGAAATCGGCGATGTCTTGGAGCCGAACAAAGTCTTCATCTTCTTCCTCCACTGCGGGCAGGAAGATGCGCTCGCTGAGAGCGCCGGTGAGAGAGGAGTGGTAGAAGATCGCCAGTTCAAAATCCACTCTGCGCCCGAGTGATATGATGGATTTGATTTCGCTTTCCGAAGCCGGAGTGGGGCCTTTGTAAAAAGAGCTTCGCGGATTTGTCTCAGTATCCAGATCCCAAAAAACCGGATAGTTCCGATTTAGATCCACTCCATCGGTGCGGATATCCAGCTTGCCATTGCCGTCAGTATCGCGATTGTTTTTGCGCTTGACGCGGGCTTTGCCATCGGAGACCACTCTCCAGCCTTCAGGATTGAGAGTCGGCACGATCCAGATCTTGTATTCATCCAAGATCTTTTGCACGCGGCTGCTTTTCTGATAGCCCTGCGCAAGGCTTTCAAAGAGGTGAAAGGACAATGCGACTCCCAGCACTTCATCGGCATGATGCTGTCCGATCAGCAGGATATTGCGCTTGCCTTTGCCGATTTCAATGGCGTAGATCGGCAGATACTCGGTGTCTGTGAAGCCGATGATGCGGTGCACCAAAAGCGATGGATATTCGCTGGCAAGATGATTCATGCGCGGCAGCAGATCGCCGGGAACGGGATATGCCGAAGTCAGAGGATATTGATTTACCCCCTGATATGCACAGGATGCCAGAAACAGCATAGCCAAAAGCGATAAAGAACAGACGCTATTCTTTGACATCTATATCGTCCCAAGCAGAGCTGATCTCATCAAGGGAAAATCCCTTGCGAAACAGCGAGGCAAAGATCTTCTCTTTCCTTTTGTATGGCTGTTCATCACGGTGGCGAAAGCTGAGCTTCACGATCTGATCCTTCAGAAATGATTTGCTGCTTTCGGGATCATGCAGGCTTTCCAAAAGAGGCTCCGCGATCTGCGGCGAGATCTTCTCTAGGCGAAGCTTCATGAGGATGGCGCGGCGGCTTTTGCCTCTCTCGTAGAGGCTTCGGATGAGGATCTCGGCAAAGCGAATGTCGTCCAGATAGCCTTTTTCTTTGGCCAAATGGATGCACTTGTCGATGATATCTTGGTGATATGCCCTGCGCATAAGAAAGTTCCGGCATTGGTTTTCGCTGTGCTCCGCCTTGGCCAGATAATCTGTAAGATGATGCCACGCGGCGTTTTCCAGCTTTTCTATGAGCTCATGGGCGGCGTCATCAGAGATCTCGATCTCTTCCCCATAAGGGAAAAGATGGTGGAGGGTTCTGACGCTGAGAACCCCCCACACAAGATCATCCAAACTAAGATAAGCGCTATGTTTAGTCTTCTTCCAATACTTCAGCTTCATCATGGCTGGGCGGATCTGTGAACTCTTCAGGGCTGATCTTGGCTCTGAGGCGCTGTTCAATCTCTTCCAGAAGTTCGGGATTATCAATGAGATAAGCCTTGGTCTTCTCGGCACCTTGACCCAGCTTGAGATCATTGTAGGCATACCAAGAGCCACTTTTCTTGACGATGTCGTGGGTGGAAGCCATGTCCAAGATAATGTCCAAATGCGAGATTCCTTGACCAAAGATGATGGGGAATTCCACGTTTTTGAAAGGAGGAGCAAACTTGTTTTTCACCACTTTGACCTTAGTGCGGGCGCCGATAATCTGGTTGTCTGCACCGGTGTCTTTGATGGCCCCTCCATAGCGAACTTCCAGACGTAGGGAGGAATAGAACTTCAGCGCGACACCACCGGTGGTGGTTTCCGGATTTACAAAGGCAGGTGCGCCGATCTTGATGCGAGTTTGGTTGATAAAGATTACCGCGGTGTTGCTTTTGGAAACAATGGCGGTCAGCTTGCGCAAGGCTTGGCTCATCAAGCGGGCTTGTAATCCGACGTGGCTGTCGCCCATGTTTCCTTCGATCTCCTGTTTGGGAACCAAGGCAGCGACGGAATCCACAATGATCAGATCCACCGCTGAGCTGCGCACGAGCGTCTCTGTGACTTCCAGAGCCTGTTCTCCGCCATCAGGCTGAGAGAGCAGCATGTTGTCTGTCTGTACTCCAAGGCGTTTGGCATAGGCTACGTCCAGAGCATGTTCGGCATCTACAAAGGCTACCGTGCCACCGATCTTTTGGCATTCTGCGGCGATGTGTAATGAAAGAGTGGTCTTGCCACTGGCTTCGGCGCCGTAGATCTCAATGATCCTGCCTTTGGGGATTCCGCCAATGCCAAGTGCAATATCCAAATTGAATGCCCCGGTCGGGATGATGTCCACTTGCTGATATGGCTTGTCTCCCAAACGCATAAGGGTGCCCACACCGAACTTCTTCTCGAGTTGAGACATTGCGGTTTTCAGGGCTGCATCTCTGTTTTTATCCAGCATATTTCCTCCGTTTATTTCAGATTATACTGTTCTATGATGTCGTATCTGGGGCCATCCGGGCTCAAGATACTGCGGTATAGGCTCAGGGTTTCCCAGCGGTGTGGCTTTTGCGGGGCTTCGTAGCTGAGCACACTGCGCTCAAAATCTGAATTCTGGGCTTCCTTGAGCCTGCCAAGGGTCACGTGTAGTTTTAGTTTCTTGGGATCTGCATCGATCTTGAGCTCTCGCAAGCTGCCAAGCAGCTGCCTGTTTAGCACCTGGAGATCTTTGCTGTTCCCGCTGAGCTTGAGCCAGATCAATCGCGGAGAGAGATGGGGAAAAAGTTCATATCCCTCTGCTGTAAGCACCGGGGGAGCATATCGCGAAGCTTGCTTTGCGATCACTCGGGAAAGCTCGCGAACTCTATGCTCTGCTACTTCTCCGATAAAATTGACCGTGAGATGCAGGTTTTCCGGGCGAACCCAGTTTATTCCCTTGTGTTTGATGCTCTGGAAATAGCTAAGCGCGCGGCATAGATCTTCGTGTAGGCTTTTTGGAGGTTCTAAGGCTATAAAAAGCCGCATCAGCGCTTGTATCCTATGTCCAACAAGAACTTCTTGCGATGGCTGATGTCAGTATCCAGCTCCACTCCCTTTGGAGAAGAGCCGTCAATCACGCCCAAGATGCCTCGTCCTTGCTCGCTTTGAGCGACGATCACCTGCACCGGATTTGCGGTTGCGCAGAAGATCCTCACCACTTCCCGGCAGTCCTTGATCCCGGGAAGAACATTGATCGGAAACGCTCCTCGCATCACAATGATAAAGCTGTGTCCGGCACCCAGCATGCGGACGTTCTTCACTGCTATCTCAATCAATTCTGTGTCTGTGCCATCTTTGCGGATCAAACACGGTCCGGAAGCCTCACAGAATGCCAAGCCAAACTTGATGCCGGGGACGCTATTTACCATCACTTCATAGAGATCTTCCACGGTCTTGATAAAATGACTTTGACCGAGAATTATGTTACAATCATCGGGGAAGTTCATTTGAAGGTTATGAAGTTCCATCTCTTTCCTCTTAGCCGCTTATTTGACTATACAAGTAAAAAAACTTTGCAAGAGTGTCAAGCAAAATGTGCTGAGTAAAAGCAAATCTCTCTGAGCCCAAAGAGGAGATTCCGGGTCATGGCTCAAGTGATGAGTTCTTTCAGGATCGCCGTGGCATGAGCTTTGGCGCCTTCTCCAAGCTCTGCTACCGGCCCCACGCATCCGGGACAGCCATCGTCGCATTCACAGCGCAGGATCAGCTCAAATGCCGCACTGAGCACCTTGCCTTGGATCTCATAGAGCTTCCGGGAAAGACCGATGCCGCCGGGGATTTTGTCAAACAAAGCGATCATGGGCCATGCATCAGTGAGCCCGGCTTCTGCTTCGGTTGACAGCCCCAAGTCTTCCGGATCGCACATCACGAAGAAAGGTGCCAGATTCTTTAGGAGATAGCCCAATCCGGCAAGACCTCCCTGAATCCTGATGCGCTCTTCGGCAAGACGGTGACAGCGGGGGCAGAGTGTGATCAGATTTGCCGGATCATTGGCTTCCTCGTGGGAGGGAAAGCTGCGTAAGGGCACTCGGTGATGCACATCCCAAGCTTTGCCGCTTTCCGGGGTGTGGCATCTTGCACAGCGATTGCCGTCCCGAGTCCGGATCTGCTCTGAGATCTCCTTCCAATGGGGACCATAGTAGTTGCGATCACTATTCCACAAGCCTTGATCGCGTAGCTTCTTGACCATCAAGGGCGACAAAGATATCCACCAAGCCATGGTTTCCAGCTCCTGAACGGGTAGGTCAAGATCTTCAATACCCAAAACCTCCATCGTCCCAAAGCGGATCCTCTTAAATCCAGTCACTTGCTCCCGGACCAAGACTCTGCCAAAATGCTTTTTGCCCCAAGGGAAGCTGGAGCTTTGCATCAGCTTGATCAAGATCAGTTCAGTATCTCTAAGAGCTTGAGTATAGTAGTCTGCGGCAATCTCTTCCAAAAAGACCATATCCCCATCCAGGTCCAAGTCCTTGACGATCCAGGTCTCTCCCAGATGCAGATAGATGGCGCCCGGATGCGTCATCCATAGAGCGCTCAGCCGATCCACATAGCCGATCACTTCGCCATCTGCCAAGATTGGGAGCTGATTTGAGGCATTCCGGATGGAGACTTCAGCTGCAGGATAGTCATCGACCTTGCCCAGATATTTATTTCCGACCTTGCGGATCTTGCCATCTTCCAAAAGCAGATCCAGATATCCCATAAGCTCGATGGGCTCCAGATTCCCAAAGCTCTCTGTATCCTTGAGGGAAAGCTCACTGATGGCGCAGCGTAACTGTTGCAGCAAGACCTCGGTGTTTTTTGGATCAATCAGTGCTTCTTCCGGATTCTTCTCCCAGATGTATTCGGGATGTCGGCAGATGTATTGATCCAGGGGGCTGCTTCCCGCCACCAAGATGGATAGAGCGGAATTTGCCTTTCTTCCCGCGCGCCCTGCTTCCTGTCTCACTGCGGATATGCTGCCGGGATAGCCATTGATCAAAGCAACATCCAAAGAGCCGATATCAATGCCCAATTCCAGCGCATTGGTTGAGATGATGAGGCGCAATCTTCCTTCACGCAGGTCTTGCTCGATCCGGCGTCTTTCTGAGGCGAGATAGCCGCTGCGATATGAGGAGATCTGCGCTCTAAGGCTTTGCGGCATATGCAGCAGCAGCATCTCCACACTGCGGCGGGAAACGCTAAACAGGATAGTGGACAGGTCATAGTTCATGATCAATCGGGCGAGCGAGACGGATTCAAGCATGCTGCTTCGCCGGATTCCCAGATCATGATCCACGATCGGGGGATTGATGATCATATTTATTCGCTCCCCTTGAGGAGAGCCATCTCCTGAGATCAGGATAGCTTCTTGCCCGATGAGTTCTTGCACAAAGTCCAGTGAGTTTGCCAAAGTCGCTGAAGTGCATATGAAGATTGGCTGAACCCGATACAGCCTACAGATGCGGATCAGGCGTCTGAGCACATTGGCAAAGTGCGAGCCCAATATCCCCCGATAGTAGTGAACCTCATCGATGACGATGTAGCGCAAGTGCGAAAAGAAGGCAGACCAAAGACTGTGATTTGGCAATATGCCCAGATGCAGCATGTCAGGATTGGAGAAGATGATCTTGGCTTCACGGCGGATCCTGCTTCGATCCTCAGAAGGAGTATCCCCATCGTAGATGGCGGCGGAGATCTTTGCCCCGGTGTCTTTCTTTAGTCGCTGATTGAACTCTTTCATTTTTTGGGCTTGATCTTGTGCCAGAGCTTTGGTGGGATAGATCAAAAGGGCTCGAGCTTTGGGATCTGTCAGACACGCGGAGAGAATGGGCAACTGATAGCAGAGGCTCTTCCCGCTGGCTACGCCACTATTGATCACGATATTCTTCCCGGATAGGACTGCCTCAATCGCTTGGCCTTGATGCAGATACAGCTGCGTGATGCCTTGCTCTTCCAAGAGCTTGATCGTGCGCGGATCTAAGTCACTTGGAAAAGCCGTATATCGCGCATCTTGAGGCTGAGTGACCATCGTCGAAACTATAGTCTCTTTGTGCCTTCGGTGACTCAGCAGTTCTTCTGAAAGTGCTTGAATATCTTGCATCTATGGGATGATCACTTGTTTGAAGGTTTGCGTGCGGACATCTTGGCGGATCCTGACAAAGTAGATGCCGGCAGATAGAGACAGAGCCGATGAATCAAAGCTGCGGACAGCCCGCGCGGAGCTGATCCTTTGTCCGCGCAGGTTAAAGAGATCCAGATCAAATGAGGCATCGCTCTTTAGCGAGAAATGCTTATTACTCGGATTTGGATAGGGACGCGGCAATCTTGCTTCCGGGACGTTTATGCCCACATGCCCGCTTTCTGCTTCGACGACGATATCATCCACAAAAAGAGCGAGCGCATCCAAGGACACTGCATTGAGCGCCAGATAGACGTCTTGATTTTCATATGCGGCAAGATCGAAGACATATTCCGTCCAGCTTGCAGGTACCAAAAGCCAGTCTTCCGGATGCAGCAAAGAAAAAGAGGAAGGCAGGGCGTCAGTGGCAGAGACCAAGACCCTGAGCCGCTCCAGACCATAGGCAGGAGTATAGCTTCTTGCCACAAATCTCAGCTTAGCCCCACTCCCCAGATGCAGATTTGGCAGGATCAGCCAGTCATTATTCGGCGGATTTGTCGCGCTGGCAGACATCAGCATCTTTACCCCTGATGGCACCGTGATGTCCGTCACAGGAGGCGTAGTGGATGCCGGAGCAAATACTATCCAGCCTTGGGGAGCGCCCGCATTTGGCCATGATGCGTGATCCCATCCCCATGTATCAGAACCATCTAGATCCAAGATCTGATAGCCGGGAAGCTCTGTGCTAAACGGAGGATACGCTTCAAAACTCTGATACAAGATGAGATCTTGACCTGCCTGCGGTACTGTGATCAAGACACTATTTGAGTGAGGCGAGACCTCTCCTGAAGAATAGAGGGCTTGCACGCTGTATTGATAGCTCGCGCCGGGGATCAGATCCTGATCAATAAAGCTTTCGCCGCTCGTCTCAGAATATACGCTGCCATCGCGGAAGAGGCGATATCCTTCGGGCTGATTCAGCGGGGGAGCATCCCAAAAAAGCATGATCGCCCCATCTAGGAAGTAGCCATAGAGATTCCTTGGTGCGGCAGGATCCGAGATCGAGCCCAGATGCAGCCTGAGATTGCTGATATAGCTCTTGCTCACGGGATTTGCCGGAGGATCGTCGGGATCAGGATTTACGGACATGCTGATGAAGTTTAGCGCGCGTGTGTTTGACATCTGCGTGCAGAAAAAGTCGTCACTGGTCATCCCTTGTCCATCGGTGTTTTCGTCCACAGCCACGATGAGATTTGAAAAGCCATCATAGCTAAAGCTTTGATCCAGCGGGATTGTGAGCCAGCCGATGCCGGGAAGCCCTGCCGCAAAATAATCCGCACTCAAGATGCCGTGATAGACCGTGCTAAATTGCGATGTCGGCACCCAATCCGAAAGCTCTGATAGATCGCTGTGTCCCAGATAGATCTTCCATTCTTTGTTGCCTTGCAGAAAGCTCTCACTGGTGACATTATATTGAAAACCGATCTGTGAAATCTCGCCGGATTGTCCGATCTCTGAGGAGTAAAAAAGCTGTTGCGAATAGCTAAAGCGCGCCACGGGCTCGATGGGCAGCCCTTGATGCAATACATTTCCTGTGCCGATCGTCACCGTATTTGCCGAGAGGTGCAGACTTAGTAGCAAAAACAAGCAAAGCCACCCTCTATAGACCATCGTCCCTTGAGGCGCACATCGTCTTTGCATCATCCGTTCCTCCGCACAATCCAGCGCATTTTCATCTTGTCTACAATGTGCCGAAAAGAAGCAATGCTGTCAAGCGAAAAGCAATATCAGAGCTTGAGTATCTTACCTGATCCGCTATATTCTAGAGATTCAACCCGATATAAATAGATCCCGGACGGACAGATCCTGCCCGCTTGATCGCGTCCATCCCACGAGCCAAGAGTGGATTCGTAGACTTTCTGCCCCTTCAGGTTATAGATATGAAGACGACTCGGTGACTTCGGCATGGGTTCCAGTTCAAAATGGCAAGTCTGACGGAAAGGATTGGGGCCCACTCTCAGCCGATACTTAGGCAGCTCGGGAGAGCTATCAAGAATGGATACAGCCGGTGTGAAACTAAAGGGAAGCAGGCACCAATTTTGATCAAAGACCAGCCGCAGATCTCCCGAGATAGCTTCACCGGTTCTGCCGATGTGGCTGATGCTAAAGCTCAGGATGCCATAGTCTTCGATGCTCACGGGCAATTGGGGTGAGAAGCTGAAGTCGTCTTCGCTAAGGCCTTGAGGAAACCTGATCTGTATCAGCTCAAGAGGAGCATCTGTGAGATTCATAATCTCGACGCTGCTCGTCTGACCTGCTTGAATGTCAATGCTTTCCGGAATGCAGATGGCAGCCGTTTTGGGATATATATCCACGATTGCACCCTCAACCACTGTCAATCCATAGGGAATCCCTTGCGGGAGGCTATACCAAGCATTGTAAGAGCCGCCCCAGCCGAAATTTAGATGGTGCAATTCATTATCGGAATCGTATCCGTCTATCACCACATTATGTCCTGCATCCCAAGAGGGAGTGACCACTGCCAGATGCACGAGATAGCCATTTGCCAAGTTTTGATTGATGCGAGCATAGAGATTGCCGGCATCAGCCTCCAAAAGCACCGCCTCATCAAAACCAAATCTTTGGTAGGCAGTGAAAGCCTGATTCACACCCATTGTCCCTGAGACTTGAGACGAATAGACTTGCTTAAGCGCTGTCCCGGAGGCAAATACCAATGCCGCCGCTAGGCTGTCTGAAAGCGGGATATCCCTTGCAAAAGCTGCGTCTATTTCAGACAGATAGCCATTTAAACGAGAGAAATCGGGAAAGCCAAGATCAGCATGATCATCATCGATCATATAGTTGCGTCCCGAGAAACTGTGGTAATAATCGTCCCCATCATCCAGACGCGTATTGTTTGTGGTCTGCAGATAGTTGAGGATCTGCCCCATCGCAATTGCGGGGCAGCCTGCCACACTGCGAACGTTGCTGACGGGATCCATTGGCACCATCATGTTCCAAGGGTAGTTTTGGCTCCAAGCGCTCTGAAGAAGATATTCTCCTTGGATATTATACGCAAATCCCGGATTCAAGGCCCGAAGCCAAGCCTCTTGATTTTCGGCTGATCTTGATCCATATCGCAACCGAGCACTAAGATCTGCGACTATCAAATCCTCCATAATACTCGTTTCTCTCATACTATGAAAATCCGACTCAAAAGAATAGGATATCAAGACGGGCAGTTGCTGATGCGCGGAAAGAGCGACATAGCCCATGGGTTCCAGATGATAGATATACGCTAGGGGACGAGAGTCGGTGACCAGCTCTTCGTGAGAGCGGATTCGATATTCAGGTGCACTGACGCGAAGGGATTTCTCCGCCAGGACTCTTGCATCATCTTCGCAAACGAGCTGAGCTGCAAGCAGGGATACGGAAATCAAAAGCAGCAAAAGCAGTGATCTTTTCATAGCCATTTATAGTCTCCGTTATTTCAGATTAACAGTCTTTTGTGTGCAAGGGCATCAAGCGGGGCTGAGATGTCAAGATAAGTTTGCGCATTTCTGCATGGCTGGGTGATGATTTTTGTAGACAGTGCGAATTCAGCAAGATCAGTAGCACGCTTTTTGGCGCGATTAACAACTCCGTAAGTCTTTATCTTCTCACCCCTTGCTGACTCGAGCGGTGAGCGAGCGGTGAGCAAGGCATGAGGTGGCCTTGTTTTGCAAGCACTTAGCGCACTGATTTTGGAGAGCATGAGACATAGATCTATCGATTATCAAGCTCATCATTGAGCCTGCGGGTGTCTGGTCATGTCATGTCAGTCAATCTCATTTTGAGCTTTTTCCTCATGCCTGAGAAGCCAGATCCTTGGTGGCCGATATATTTGCCAAACTTCGCCGAGATGGTGAAATCATCACACCAAGACCGGTAAGGCAAGCTGATATCCGAGCGTAGCTGCCTATGCTTGGATAGCCCGCAATAGATTAAAGAAATATGTGGACAAAAACCCTGCCAATTTCAGATAGGATTGGGACTAACAAAGAAAAAACGAAACGAGAAAGAGATGTCCAAAAAGAAGAATAGCCTGATCCGCCATGCCTATAGCAGCTCCACCATAGAGGGGATTTTTGCGCAAATCTATGGCAATCTGGCGGCGATCGGGAGCTCATTTGTCACCAAGCTCATGGTGATCATGGGGGCAAGTCCGCTTCAGTATAGCATGCTCTCCGCATTGGGGCAGATCTCAGCTCTGTGGCAGCCTCTGGGAGTGGCTTTTTCGCATAGCATCAATCAGCGGAAGTGGATCTGCATCTGGATCACTTTTGTGGGACGCTTTCTCACTCTGTTTTTGGGACTCGCGCTGCTGTTCCCCCAGCGGCAGCAAGGTATTTGGTTTATGCTTGGACTGCTGTTTTTCAGTGCGGGGTTCCAAGCAACCGGAGCAAACATCTGGATCGCCTGGGTGAGTGATCTGATCCCACTGAGGATCCGCGGCAGATTTTTCTCCCGCAGAAATCAGATCCTGCTTACTGTAGGCTTACTGTTTAGCTATGCGATCAGTTATCTGGCAGATCTCTTCGAGAAGGGCGCAAGTCCGCTGCAAATAGAGTCGTTACAAGAGTATTTCGTTCCTCAAAATCAGGCGATGTTTTTGGCATTTGTATTTGTCTTTGCCTCCATCATCGGGATCATCGGGCTCTCCTTTCTGGCGCTGCAGCCTGAGCGCAAGAGGGAGCACCGCGCCGGGCAAAGCTTGCGCAATGTCTTCTTGGAACCCTTAAGGGACAAGAACTTCCGCTTGCTTTTGGTCTTTGGTTCGTGGTGGATGCTGGCTGTGGGAGTGGGCAGCCCGTTTTGGACTCCATTTATGCTCAAGAATCTGCAGATGAGCCTCTTTGAGGTGCAGCTATACAACAGCCTGCATATGGGATCATCGCTTCTGGCATTTGGTTTTTGGGGGAAGTTTATTGATCGCTTTGGCAACAAAACCGCCATGAAGATCTGTGTGCTTCTAGGTGGTCTGAATCCGCTGTTTTGGCTGCTGATGAGTTCTTCAAACTATGCCATTCTGTGGTTTGAGGGCATATCCTCGGGCTTTATGTGGGCAGGCACGGGGGTGATCAGCACAAATTTTGTGCTCAGTATCGCGCCGAGGCGAAAGGAGCAGTCCTACAGCGGGATCTATGCGGCGTTTACGGGCATGTTTATGATGAGTTCCACTCTTGCCAGCGGTATCTTCTATCCCGGCAGCATGGATCTGGGCAGGCTGCATCTGGCTCCGGAGCAGGTGACTTTTGGGATCAGCGCTGTGATGAGATGGCTGGCAATCATTCCTCTGGCATTGGTCAGGGAATATCGCAGTGTGCCTCTACGCAGAGCCTTGGCATATGGCCTAGGGCGGATCATCGGCTGGCGTCCCAGGATGAGTAAGCGCAGCTAAACTGATCCTTTTGGACACAAAAAACCGGCCTCGTCAAAGGCCGGTGATTATCTGTTGGAAGGCTTGGCTTATACTTCCATGATTTCTTTTTCTTTGGATTTTTCCACTTCGTCGATCTTGCCAATCCATTCGTCGGTGATATCTTGGATTTCTTTGAGCAATTTCTTCTCGTCGTCCTCACTGATCTCGCTGTCTTTCTTCATCTTTTTGGCCTGATCATTGGAATCACGGCGGATGTTTCGGATGGCGACGCGGGCTTCTTCCGCGATCTTCTTGAGTTCGCGAACGATGTCTTTGCGTTTTTCTTCAGTCAAGGGCTGGAAAGGCAGGCGGATCACATTGCCGTCGTTTTCGGGGGTGATGCCGATATTGGCGCCCAGGATGGCTTTTTCGATATCTGCCAGGGTGGTTTTGTCCCAAGGCTGGACTATGATCGTGCGTGGTTCCGGGATTGAGATGTTGCAAAGCTGCTTGACCGGTGTGGGTTGGCCATAGTAGTTGATCCGGACATCGTCCAAGATCGAGGCACTGGCTCTTCCGGTGCGCACTTTGGAATAGTTGTGCAGTAGTGATTCGAAGCTTTTTTGCATTTTCTCGGTGGCTGTGTTTTTGATCTCTTGCATTGTAACCTCTTTATTAGGGATGAATGAAGGTGCCGACATTGGCATCCTGCAGTGCAGCTTTCAGGTTCTTTGGTTTGCATATATTGAAGATCTTGATCGGCATCAGATTTTCTGCTGCAAGTGAAAAAGCGCTGAGATCCATGACTCTGAGGCGTTTTTCGAGGCAGGTCTGATAGTCCGCGTCGCGGATAAACTCTGCATTGGGATCTTTCATGGGATCGGCAGTATAGAGTCCATCCACTTTTGTGGCTTTGAGCACGATGTCGAGCTTGAGCTCAATGGCGCGCAAGATAGCCGCGGTATCGGTTGTAAAATATGGATTCCCGGTGCCGCCTGCAACAAAGCAGATCTTGCCCTCAGATAGGGCTTTTTGCACCTTAGGCGCGCTGTAGTGAGTCGCCACTTTGTCTAGGAGAAAGCTGGAAAACACCTTGGCGTTGCAGCCTTTGGCGATCAAGATCTCAGCAAGATAGAGCGCATTTTGGATCGTGGCGAGCATGCCGATATTGTCCAGAGTAACTCTTGAGAGACTCTGGTTTTTCCAGCTTCCGCCGCGGAAGATGTTTCCTCCACCCAAAACGACTGCGATCGAATATCCTTGGTTTTTGAGCTCAATAAGCTCATCCGTGAGGGCATCACAGACCTCGTCGTCAAATCCAAACCCGGCTTTACCGGCCAAGACTTCACCGCTCAGCTTGAGCATGATGCGGTTGATCTTTTCGGCCTTGAAAGTGCTATTCATCCTGACTTGAGGGCTTATTCGCCCAATGCGTAACGAACGAAGCGGGCTACTTGGATGTTTTCACCTGTCTTGGCAATGGAATCAGTGAGCAATTCTTTGACGGTCTTTTTCTCGTCTGAGATCAGTCCCTGCTCCATAAGAGCGTGTTCGCTGCAATACTTGCGGATGTTGCCTTCAACGATCTTTTCCACGATTTCGGGTTTCTTGCCGTCGTTGATGGCTTTGTTTCTGGCGATTTCTTTTTCGCGTTCGATGATTTCGGGATCAATTTCCTCGGGTGTGATTGCCAAGGGATTGGTAGCGGCGATCTGCAGGGCGATCTCTTCAGCCAGCGCGGCGAATTCTTCGGTGCGTGCAACGAAATCGGATTCGCAATTGAGCTCGAGCATCACGCCGATCTTGCCATTAAAATGGATGTAGGAATAGATGATGCCTTCTTTGGTCTCACGCAGGCTTTTGGCCTCTGCTTTGGAGATTCCACGCTCACGCAGATGTTTGATGGCTTCGTCGATCTTGCCATCAGTTGCGACCAAAGCTTTGCGGCATTCCATCATGCCCACTCCGGTCCTCTCACGCAGTTCTTTTACCATGGTTGCGGTAATATCTGCCATTGTAAACTCCTTTATGATGAAAGATAAATTGAAGCGTGCCGGGAAAACCGGCACGCATGATTAAGATCCTTATTGTTCAGTCGCGGCCATTTCCGGGACTTTTTCTTCGACTTTTTCTTCTACCGGCTCTTCGGTCTCTTCAGCTTCTTCTTTGGCTTCTGCGCCTTCAGTAGCTTCGGGAGCGTCGGAACCTTCGCTTGCCAAACCGCGTCCCTCGAGCACGGCGTTTGCCATGATGTCGGAAATCAGGGTGATGGCGCGGGTGGCATCATCATTTGATGGGATAACATAATCGACTTTGTCGGGATCGCAATTTGTATCGACCATCGCTACGATCGGAATTCCCAGGATGCGGGCTTCGTGGATAGCAATGTCTTCATACATGGTGTCGACCACAAAGATCGCTCCGGGGAGGCTGTCCATATCACGGATTCCACCCAAGGAAAATTCGATCTTGTCGTGCATGCGTCTCATCTTCTGAGCTTCAAGCTTGGTGTAGCTGGTAAGGGTTCCATCAGCTTCGATCTCTTCGAAGTATTTCATCTTCTCGATGCTTTGGCGGATGGTCGCCATATTGGTCAGCATTCCACCATACCAGCGTTGGTTTACGTAAAATACTCCTGCCTTTTCAGCTGATTCTTTGATAGCGGTTTGAGCCTGTTTTTTGGTTCCCACAAAGAGAACATACTCCTGACGGCTCGCCACTTCTTTGATAAACTGATAGGCGTCATTGATGGCATCGACCGTCTGTTTGAGGTCGATGATGTGGATCCCGTTGCGTTTGATGAATATGTATTTCTTCATCTTGGGGTTCCACTTGAAAGTCTGGTGTCCAAAGTGAACGCCGGCTTCCAAAAGTTGTTTCATAGATACTACGGACATTTAGTTTTCTCCTAATCTACGGTTAAATTTCCGCCAAGGGATCTACGCAATTCAGAGGGGCTATCCCCTCACCGCCTTGCAACTCGCCTTGGAGGCATATTTTGGCATCACTGCCGGGTTTTAGATCATTGTCCAATAAGCGCATATCGCCATCTTAAGCGGGGGATATCCATCCCCCAAAAACCAAAGATTAACGTTTGGAGAATTGGAATCTCTTTCTGGCTTTTGGACGACCGGGCTTCTTACGCTCGACCATACGGGGGTCACGAGTCAAGAAACCACGTGCTTTGAGAGCGGGTCTGAGCTTTTCATCATACTCTACCAAAGCACGAGAGATCCCATGACGAATCGCTCCTGCTTGGCCAGACAAACCGCCACCAGCTACGTTTGCGTACACATCGAAACTATCGGAAAGTCCGGCAGTCTGAAGAGGCTGCTCGACGACCATTTCCAGAGTTTCACGCTGGAGGTATTTCTTCATCTGTACTTTGTTGATGATGCGCTTGCCGGTGCCGGGAGTAAGTCTTACTCTGGCTACAGCATTCTTTCTTCTGCCAACGGCATCAAAGTTTTGCATACCTTGCTTTTCTCCTTACAGGCTGAGTTCTACCGGCTTCTGAGCTTCATGTGGATGCTCGCTTCCGGCATAGACTTTCAGTTTTTTCATCATTGCGCGACCGAGTGTATTCTTCGGCATCATACCTTTGACGGCATGCTCGATAATACGCTCCGGATGCTCTTCCAATATTTTGGCATACGGGATCTCTTTTAAGCCACTGGGGTATCCACTAAAAGATTTGTAAACCTTCTGCAAGGCCTTGAGGCCTGTGACACGAACTTTGTCGGCATTGATGACTACGACGTAGTCACCCGTGTCTAAGTTCGTCGCAAAATACGGCTTGTTCTTACCACGTAATATCGTGGCAATCTTTGTAGATAACCGACCAAGAGGCTGTCCCGTTGCATCTACGACATACCAAGCTTGGTTAATGTCGCTGGGCGATGGAGTTAGGGTCTTCATCGATTCTCCTTTACGGTTTTTATACAGAATGTCAGGATTTTGGCTATTGCGAAGATGTCAAGAGAAATCATTATCTTTCAGATCATAAGAGCGCCTCGCCCGATATACTTGACAGCTACACACTCTTTCTTTTGATGAATCCAGAATCAAAATGAGAGGTTAAGAATGCTATACATGCCCACACGGATATTCATCGAAACAGGCGCTCTGTCAAAGGCGCAGAAATACATCGCCCGACTCGGCAATAAAGCCCTGATCGTCTGCGGAAAACATAGCGCGGAAAAAAGCGGAGGGATGGCGGACCTGCTGTCGCTACTTAAAGAAGAAGGCGTCGGCTTCGAGATCTACAATAAGATCTGTGAGAACCCCGACCTGCAAAGCATCATCACTGGGAAGGACGTGTTCCATAAGCATGGCTGCGACTTCTTGGTCGCCATCGGTGGAGGATCTCCTCTTGATGCCGCCAAAGCGATCTCTCTGGCTGCAGCAAATGATCTGCACATCTCTGAGATCTACGACTCCTCTCTGCATAGGAGAAGATATCCCATCGTGGCAATCCCCACCACTCACGGCACCGGCTCGGAAGTAACGCAGTATAGCGTCTTGACCGATCCTGAAGCGCGCAAGAAGGCAGGCTTTGGATCCGATCTCATATTCCCTGACATAGCCATCGTGGATCCTCGATATATGCGCTCGCTCACACCACGCATCAGCCTGAATACCTCGATTGACGCGCTATCCCACCTTCTGGAAGGCATCTACAGCATCAAGCGCAATCCATATCTGATGCCGATGATTCATCGCGGAATCCGTCTGATCATCGATAATCTCGCGCTATGCTTGAAGCAGCCGGATCATCTCCCTGCTCGGGAAGCGCTTGCCACAGCATCCCTTTATGGAGGGATCACCATCGCCCATACCAGCACCACACTGCAGCACGCCATCGGATACCCTTTCACTACCCATTTCGGGATCCCGCATGGCTTGGCAAACGGTATGTTTATGAAAGAGCTGATGGACTTTTATGCGCCTTCAGTCGAAGAAGAACTGAGCATGCTCTTTAGTGGCTTGAAGATGAGCCGGGAAGACTTTGATGCTTGGTTGGATAGCTTCCCTATCCGAGTGAAAGTGGATCTGGCAGATGATATGCTCGAGGAATGGATCCCCATCATCCTCGCAACCCGCAATACCAAGATTAGCCCGCGGATTCCGACAGAGTCTGAGCTGCGCGAGATCCTCAAGGGCGTACAAAAGTAAGAGGTAGTATGGTCACGAAAGTAAATGACTTCCGCAAGATCAGAGAAGAACTGACGAAGAAGACTCTGGACATGGCAAACCTGAATATCAAGCGCTTTTTTGCCCTGGATCACGCTGCTTATGAAGAGGGCAAGATCTCCAAGAAGAACAAGGAAATGATGGGCTTAGTGGCGTCGATGGTGCTACGCTGTGACGACTGCATCAGCTATCATCTGGATCAATGCTTTGATGCAGGAGTCGATGATGAAGAGCTCTCTGAAGCGATGAACATCGCGCTCGTGGTAGGCGGCTCAATCGTGATCCCGCATATGCGCAGAGCCTATGCTTTTTGGGAGGAGCTAAAAGGTCTTTAGGACGTCTTTTCGCCTAGCCAGTCTCGTGCTGCCATCGTGAAGCCATCATTTTCACAAGCAGCCACGGTGTGAAACTCCTCTTTGATATCCTCAGGTGCATTTGCCGTCACATAGGCGTGTTTTGTGAGCCTCAGCATGTCTAGGTCATTGTAGTCATTGCCCACGACCATCATCTCAGACACAGAGATCCCCAGTCTATCAAGCAAGTGCCTCAGGCTTTCTCCCTTGTTCACTCCCGGAGCAAAGACCTCTATCCACAGCGATTCCTGATCCATGGGTGAGGTAGTTCTGATCGGAGTCATGGGATGCAATTTGCGACAAAGCTCTCGGTAGATGTCTTCCCTGCCCCCATCCACAACCGCCAAAAACTGGGTAGCGGCAATAACCCGAGCGATGTCGGCAGTCTCCAGGATCCGGGAAAAGTCTTGGTAGTGCCGGATCCTGCTCCAAAAGTCCGCCAGACCGGCTTTTTCCCGATACATCAGCAGATGCGAATCCGGGATCCGGTCATGCAGCATATAATCAATATTGCTGTCTTCGAGGATTTCGCAGATCTTGCAGATATCCGAGCTTTGCAGATCTTTGAAATACAGAAGCTGCTGGCTCTTCCAATCCATGATTCCGGCCCCGGTGGAGAAGATCACATAGTCAAAAGGCGCATTTTCCGGGATGTGACGGCGAAGGCTATACAGTGATCTGCCGGTTGCGAGAACGGTGATGATCCCGCGTGACTGCAGGTCTTTTAGGCTGCTCAGATCTTGGGCGCTGATCTGTCCATGATGCGGCAGGAGCGTTCCATCCAGATCGCTCACGGCAATTTTTTTACAGTTCATAACTACTGATGATTTCCTCGAGAACGACGCCCCAAGCGCCATCTTGGTTGCGTTTTTGGCTCAGTTTGATCGCCGAAGAGATAAAGTCTGCCACCTTGGGGATGGCGATCTGAGGTGCTATGCCGGCAAGCCGATTGATGACCATCAGAGCACTGAAGATATCTCCGGTACCGGTATAAAAACAGGGGATGTATTCACAGGTGAAGATCCGGAAATCTCCTTCTGCTGATGAGTACAGGATGTCACAGCCGCCACTTTGATCTGTCACGCTGGTGATGGCAACCTCTTTGGGCCCCAGTCCATGCAGCTTTTCGCAAAGATCTCTCAGACACTGCCGTGTCGGAGCAGCAAGAGGGTCGATCTCTGCCAATAGGCATGCCTCGGTGTAGTTTGGTGTGATCAGATCCGCTTTGCCGACCAATCTGCGCATGGCTTCCACCATGGAGGCGTCATAGCATTCATAGAGTTCTCCGCCATCTGCCATGACGGGATCTACCACGATCAAAGCGTCGTCATCGGAGAGTGAGGATATCGCTTTGAGCACCGTGTCAACTTGCCCGGGATTCCCCAAAAACCCGCTATACACAGCTGAGAATTTGAGCCCAAGCTTGTGATAGTGGATGATGCTATCCTCGATGAAGCCTGAAGTATCTATACCCCGATATCCCTCAAAACAAGTATTGGCCGAGAGCAGGGCTGTGGGCAAGGCGCAGACCTTGATCCCAAAGCGATACATCAGCGGGATGATCGCCATAAGCGAAGTATTGCCGATGCCGGAAAGATCGTGAATCGCGAGCACACTCTTAGTCATCGGATTCACTCAATGAAACAAAGAATTCATAGATCATCTCGCCTTCCAGATCGAAGGTCATGATCTGCATCCCAAGGGGAGATTTGCGTAGGATATTGTAGTGATGGATCATGTCAAAATGCTTGCTGAATGGGCTCTTTGTGCCCATTGGTCGCAGCGGCGCTCCACCGCCCCCCGTAACCAGATAGTGGATGCCCTCATGCTCAAGATGTTCAAAAGAATGCTCATGTCCGCTGACCACCATCACCACATTGTGACGCCCAAAAATGCGGGGAAGATATAGCTCCAGCCCCAGCTCCTGTCCGTGTTCACCCGAACTGAAGACAGGATGGTGCAAAAATATTATAATGGGCTTTTGAGCCCGCTTGAGCTCTTCCAACATCCACAGATGCTGCTCACTTTGCGGCAAAAGATCCAGATTGCTATCTAGGATGACATAGACAAAGTCTTCGTCGGCAAAGCTATAATAGCTCCGTCGGGGAAGCTGCGGAAAGTTCTCTAAAAAGAGCTGAAGATCGCGCTCATGATTGCCGCGAACCGGATAGAAATCCCCTCTTAGTGGGGATACAATCCTGATAAAATCATCATATTCTCTTTGATGAGTTCCCCTTTGATTCTGGTCTCCGGTATGGAAGACAAGCGAGAACTCGCTATTCTTTACTCTTTGAACGAGTTCTTCATGGATCTCGGGGTGATTTCGCGTATCTCCATAGATCAGGATCTCACCGCCAAGGCCGATGATCAGAATCAGGAATACCGGGACAAGAGCCCATCTGAATCTCATATCGTGCTCTGATAGACCTTTTGCAAAGCTTGCAGATCCTCCCAAGCCGGTCTCTTCCAATTTGGATTTCGCAAAAGTGCTGCCGGGTGATAGCTCACAAAGACAGGAATCTCCATGAAACTATGCTGTGTCTGGCGGAGATTGCCCAAGGTCTCAGTGCTGCCCAAAAGGCTCTGTGCTGCCACCAGTCCCATCACCAAGATTATGCTTGGACGGATGATATTGATCTGCTCCACTAGGTAGGGCATACACGCCAAACGCTCTTCAGTGCTGGGATTCCGATTCCCCGGAGGACGGCATTTGACGATGTTTGCGATATAGATCTCGGATCGTTGGATAGAAATGGCAGCCAGCATCTTGTCCAAAAGCTGCCCAGCTGCTCCCACAAATGGTCTGCCCGTCTGATTCTCATTGTCCCCGGGCCCTTCGCCGATGAGCATGAGCTTTGCATCGGGATTGCCCTCTCCATAGACCAAGTTGATCCGCCCTTCCGCCAAGGGACAGTTTTGGCAATCGGCATATTTTTGCGCCAAGCTCGTCAGGAGTGCCCCCTTATCAAGGGGATCCTGCATCTGAGATGGATCCGCAAAGAGCTGCCGAACTCCGCTCTGCTTTAGTAACTCCAGATATTGTAATAAGGCGCGGCGTGACATCTATTTATCATCGTCGTCGTCATCATCGAGATCGTCGTCAAAATCCTCGTCAAGATCGTCATCATTTTGAGCAAAAGGATCTTTGACCACTTCGACATTGTCATATTCACTGACGTCGGTGGCTTCGATCTCGCGGACAAAGCGGGCTGAATCGTCGATGGTTTCTTCACCAAAATCCCCGCCCTCTTCGTCTTCTTCATATTTTGCTCTTTCGGCTGCCATAATTCTCTCAGCTTCTTCCAGCTCACTGACATAATCCGGAACTTCGTTGTCGGAGACGTGTTCCATCGCCAAGACGGTTATCTTCTTATCAAATTTTTGTTTAACGAAGCTCGGAAAGTTGTTTATCCGATGCGCTTCCAGCTTGGAAAGCAGGCAAAAGAGGTAGGACATATTGCCTTTTTCCAAAAAGTCTTCAATCTTCTTGTCTATCATGTTTATGCTCCTGTTGCAGAAAATCCTGCATTGGGTTTCTATATCGGGACACCCGGTTTTCTTCGGCTTTGATGATCGATATCACTTCCTCTACGGCTTGATCAAGATCATCATTGACCACCAGATAATCATATTCCGGGATAAAGCGCAATTCTTCCTCAGCCGTTTCCAAACGCCTGCGAATATCCTCCATGGCATCCGTCCCTCTTTTGATGAGGCGATCTTTAAGCACCTCCATCGATGGCGGGATGATAAATACTTTCACATATTCCACGGCTGTCTCGCTGATCTGAGACGCTCCTTGGACGTCGATGTCCATGATCACGTGTCTGCCCAGATCCAAACGGGATTGGATATAGCTGATCGACGTGCCATACCAGCTTTTGCCAAAGACCTTGGCATATTCCAAGAAGTCCTTCTCGGCAATGCGCTGTTCAAACTCCTTTTCATCCACAAAGTGATAGTGGATCCCATTTTGCTCTTCACCGCGCGGCGCTCGAGTGGTGTAGCTCACCGAATAATCAATATTATCTGCCCGCTTCAGGATTTCCAGCAAAATCGTGCTCTTGCCGCCGCCTGAAGGGGCAGATAAAATGATCAAAAAGCTCTTGCTCTTCTGAATCAAAATCCGGTCTTTATCGCCTATTCGGGTATGATCTTCTTGTATTCCACGGCGCTGAGGAGATTGTCCAGCTCATCTTTGTTGCTGAGGCGGACTTTCATGATCCAGCCGTCTTCATACGGGGATTTGTTGATCAGATCCGGGCTATCTTCCAGATCGGTATTGCGCTCTGCGACTTTGCCGGACAGAGGAGAGATCATGTCTTCCACAGCCTTGACCGCTTCAATCGATCCACAGGGCTCTCCGGCAGATACTTTCATGCCGACATCCGGCAATTCGACAAATACGATGTCGCCCAACTCATGTTGTGCAAAATCACTGATTCCGATGGTGGCAATATCTCCATCGATTCTAATCCATTCGTGACTTTCAGTGTAAAACAGATCGTCCATAATGTTCATCGTAATCTCCATACATTGCTTTTCTTATTTGAGCCAAGACTGCCACATGGCACATTGTGTCAAGTGCAAAAGTCTATTGACTCTCAGGCTCTTATTATAGCTCCTCGTAGGTAGCTGTAAAGTGACGCATGATCGGGGCTTCAAATTTGATCTTCAGACCACGATAGCTCTCACGCTTTTCCCAGATCTGCTTAAGGCCCCAGACCACCAAATCCATGTGGTTGTTTGTATAAACTCTGCGCGGGATGGCAAGCCGCAAAAGCTCCATTTTGGGCGGACGCTCTTCGCGCGTGACGGGATCACGATCTGCCAAGACAGTGCCGATCTCCACTCCTCTCACTCCGGCTTCGACATAGAGGGCGACCCCCAAGACCTGTGCCGGATATTGAGTTTGAGGGATCTGCGGGAAAAATGCCTTTGCGTCCACATAGACCGCATGTCCGCCGGTGGGCTTCACGATCGGAATGCCCAATTTCGTGATCTCATCACCCAGATACTTCACCTGCGAAACACGAGCTTGGAGATATTCAAACTCTGTGCCCTCTCGAAGACCGGCAGCTAAGGCGTCCATATCACGTCCGCTCATGCCACCATAAGTGATGTATCCCTCAAACATGATGTTGAAAGTGCAGCACTGACGATAGATCTCCTCGCTGCGCAGAGCGATGAATCCACCGATATTGATGATCGCATCTTTTTTGGAGCTCATGGTCATGCCATCGGCATAGCTAAACATCTCGCGCACGATCTCTTTTATGCTCTTATCGTGATAGCCTTCCTCACGAATCTTGATGAAATAGGCGTTTTCAGCAAAGCGCGCGGAATCAAAGATCAGAAGGAGCTTGTGCTTCTTGCAAATCTCCGAGACGGCCTTGATGTTTTCCATCGAAACGGGCTGTCCGCCGCCGGTGTTGCAAGTGACTGTGTGCACCACGAAAGGAATCTTCTCCACACCGTGAGTGGCGATGCAAGCTTCCAATTTTTCAAGATCGATATTCCCCTTGAAAGGCGCTTCCAGATTCATGTCACTGGCGATGTCAACCGTGCAATCCACTGCGGTGGCATGGCGAAACTCAATATGACCTTTGGTGGTATCAAAGTGGGCATTGCCCGGCACTATGTCACCGGATTTTACGAGTGCGGAAAAAAGCACGTTCTCCGCTGCTCTACCTTGGTGAGTGGGGAGTACATAGGGAAATCCTAAAAGCTCTGTGATAGTATCTTTCATGCGATGAAAGCTGCGACTGCCCGCATAACTCTCGTCACCCAACATCAGGGCAGACCACTGCCGATCGCTCATAGCGCCGGTGCCAGAATCTGTGAGAAGATCGATATAGACGTCCTCCGCGGGGAGGTTGAAGAGATTGAACTCTGCTTGTCTGATCTTTTCGGCACGCTCTTCACGGCTCAGTATCTTCAGCGGCTCCACCATCTTGATGCGCCAGGGCTCAGAATAAGGCTGTTGACTCATTTTTTCTCCATTTATCTTTTTTTAATTAATTTTATACCAGTCTAATGGCAATGTCCTTGATGCAGCTTTTGTGTCAAATCTTTTCTGCAAATCAATCAACTCATCTGAGCCAAGCTTTGTGAAAGCTCTTAAAACCGAAAAGCCGGCTTTGCAGTTTTAGTGGCTTCTTTGTGATCCCCATGACTCCGAAAGACCCTGTCAAAAGTTGCCCACCAAAGACGATTTCGTATAGCTATCAGAGTGTTTTTCTCAAATTTTGGGCTCCTAAGTGCTTGCAAAATAGGGGATCCTCGCCCCTTGCTCACCGGTCGCTCACCGGTCGAGCGTGCAAGCGGTGAGAAAATAAGGACTTAGAGAGTTCGTAGTTGGCGCGGCAAATCGAATCTACGATTCACGATTTACGATCTACAATTAGGGTGTCGCTGCGCCCGTATCTGCCTTAATAATACAAACCCAAAACCAGTCATTCCGGAACGCGAAGCGAAGCGATTCGGGGTCCCCGTAAAATCGCGCGGCTATTTTGTGGGGGAAAAAAAGTCCTGCCCCGGGATGTACCGGGGCAGGATCTCGTCAGAGCTTAGGCTC
>CALGPA010000125.1 GCA_937960795.1 uncultured bacterium
TGGTGGAGCATAGCGGGATCGAACCGCTGACCTCATGACTGCCAGTCATGCGCTCTCCCAGCTGAGCTAATGCCCCACGTTCTGAGCTATATGTTGGATCAAAATCTACAGACGGCGGATCTTTGTCAAGCAGAAAAAGCAGAGATGATTCTAGGACACATGGCAAGATGCTTGTAAATAGTAAGTTATGCAGAGCCTACTAATCTTGGACGCAAAAGATTGTTATTCTGAGGCAAAAAATAACTTGTATAAAATCACAGTCTTGGAAAAGTGGCTCTCTAAATGAAATTACGATCCAAGTGGAGGATATAATGCTCGATGACCTGAGAAAGAAACAAAAGATCATCATTTATTTCGTGGCAGTGATTTTCATCCTGGGAATGGGTGCCATCGGGATAGTGGAGATATTCCAACCAAAACCCTATCTGGGCAAGGTGGAAGGAACCAAGATCAGTCTTGAAATGTACCAATCAAAGATCCAAGACATTTATATGCGCTATAATGAAGCCAACCCCAACCAACCCATCGACGAGAATATGCGTCGCAACCTGGAAAACTCTGCTTGGCAAGAGATTGTTGATGACATTCTCTGGGAAAAGCAGATCAAAAAGCATAGGATAAGAGTCACCGATAGTGAGATTTTGGCTGAGATGCAAAACAATCCTCCTCAGGAGCTTATGCAAAACGAATCCTTGCAAGTGAATGGAAGATTTGATCCCGGCTTGTATCTGACAGCTCTCAAAAACAATCCTGAGTTCTTCCTGATCATGGAAGACTATGTAAAGAGCTATCTTCCCCGCAAGCGCTTGCAGGAAAAGATCCAGGCTGAGGCCGGCATCACGGTGGACAGCCTTAGAACTGCCTATATCAAGGACAACGATCTCATGACCGGCAAGATGCTCTTTTTTGACTACAATGCCATCACAGACGTGGAGATCAGCGACGAGGATATCCGCGCTTACTATGAAAGAAACAAGGAAGAAGAATATAAAAAAGGCCCTGCCAGCCGGGCAAAATATCTTGCCTTTGAAAGCAAGCCTTCTGATGCAGACAATGAAGCAGTGCTTCTGACAGCCAATCAATTGCGCGCTCGCGCTCTGGCAGGAGAAAGCTTCGCTGATCTTGCGCGAGAATATTCGGATGATCCCGGTTCCGGCCAAAGAGGCGGATCCTTGGGAGTCTTTGGCAAAGGTCAGATGGTGCGTCCGTTTGAAGAAGCAGCTTTTGCTTTGGAAGAAGGCGAGATCTCAGAGCCCGTCAAATCCGACTTTGGATGGCACATCATCCTTTGTGAGCGGATTGTGAGCCGTGACCCGGAAAATCCGCAGATCGAAGCCAGTCACATCTTGCTCAATGTCGAAGCCAGTGACGCATCAATCCGAGCCATGGAAGAAAAAGTGGAAAGCGCCAGAGACATGCTCCGTCGTCAAGACATCGAAGATGTAGCAGAACACTTTGAGATGGAAGTTCGTGACACTGATTGGGTGGCTCATGATGCCATGTTTATCTCAGGCATCGGACAAAACAACCAGATGCTTGCTTGGATGAAAAGTGCACGTGCAGGACGCGTCTCTGATGTGTTTACCGATCAGCAGCAGCGCCTCATCGTGGCAAAACTGGTCGATAACGTCAGAAGCTATTATGAAGATTTTGAGAAAGTCCGCCTGCGCATCAAGTATGAGCTGGAGCGTGATGAGAAGATCGCACGTGCCAAGATCAAAGCTGATGAATTCGGTGAGAAATATAGCTCTGAAGATTACTTTGACAATGCCGAAGCTGAAGGCTGGAAGGTCTTCGACGTGACAAACTACAAGCGCGGCAATAGCGCTCCCGGCATCGGAGTATCCGATATCTTTGCAGACCATGCTTTGGCACTGGAAGCAGGTGAGATGAGCGAGATCATCCACGACCCCAAGGGAAGCTATGTAATCTTGGCAAATACACGTCGTAAACCCGACATGGACGCCTTTGAGAATGAAAAACAGATTCAGGAAGATCTCCGTGATCGTCTGGAGATGCAAGCTTGGAACAGATGGTATCAAAACATGAGAGAAAACGCTGATATCGTCGATCGCCGAGCTGAGTTTGGCATGTAATCATATAAATCAAGATTAAGATTAGATTGTGGATGCGAAGGCTCATGCTTTTCGCATCCATTTATTTTAAAGGAGACTATGATGAGCAAACTAATGGCAAGTGTAAGTGGGGTCCGTGGGGTCTTTGGTAAGAGCCTCACTCCGCCTATCGTTATGACATATACCGCTGCTTTTGGGCAGATGCAGATCCAAGAGCATGGCAAAGGCACCATCATCCTAGGCAGAGACAGTAGGACGACAGGGGATGCAATGATGCACAACATCGTGGGGACCTTGACCGGGATGGGGCTAAATGTCCGCTATCTGGGCATAGCCTCCACTCCGACCATACTTCTGGCGGTGGAAAGCTCTGATGCCATCGGAGGCATCGCTATCACTGCATCTCACAATCCACCAGAGTGGAACGCCATGAAATTTGTAGATGCAGACGGGATGTTTTTAGCTCCGAATAAAGCTCAGGATTTCTTAAGCGGAGTAGACAAAGAACCCACTTGGGCGGACTGGCAAAGCATTGGTAAACTAAGCTTTGATGAGACGGCCATCGATCGGCATATTGAGAAGATCCTATCCATCAGTTATCTGCCGGTGGACAAAATCCGCAAGCTGAGACTTAGGGTCGTCCTTGATAGCGTAAACGGAGCCGGAGCTGCTACTTCAGAGAAACTTCTTAAGCAACTTGGCTGCGAAGTGATCAGCATCAATAGTGAGCCTAACGGCATCTTCGCGCACCCGGCAGAACCGCTCAATGAGAATCTCAAACAGCTCGAAGATGCGGTTCGTGAGCACAAAGCAGATCTGGGATTTGCCACAGACCCCGACGTGGACAGGCTCTCAATCGTTTCTGACGAGGGACGATGCATCGGCGAAGAACTCAGCGTCGTGCTCAGCCAACTCTTTGTATTGCCCAAAAAACCGGGTGATATCGTGGTTAATCTCTCCACATCCATGCTCACCGATGATGTCGCACGCATGCACAATGTGCGTGTGCACCGCTGCAAAGTTGGAGAAATCAATGTTGGCAAGAAGATGCAGGCGATTTCCTCCCCCATCGGTGGCGAAGGAAATGGTGGCATTATCTGCCCGGATGTGCATTACACGCGGGACGCTCCTGCGGGAATGGCATTGATCCTCGGGCTTATTGCTGAAAGTGGGAAAATGATCTCTGAACTTGTGGCTGAATTGCCCAAATACTATTTTGCCAAAGATAAGCTCAGCCTCCGGCCCGCAGAAATGGACACGGCGATGAGCAAAGTGCCGCAGATCTTGGAAGGTTATGAGATAGACGATCAGGATGGCATCAAAGGTACCAAGAAGGACCACTGGATCCACATCCGCAAATCCGGCACAGAACCCATCATCAGGATCTATGTCGAAAGTGATTCTCAGCAAAAAAGTGACGCTATCTGCAAAGAGACTATTCTAGCGCTAAGACCCTGATCAAAAGCTAGGTGGCAGGCTCTGAGATGATCTTGGATCCTGCCCTGATCTACTTACAAAGAGAGATGATAGGCAAGAATGGCTGCAGAGATCGCTACATTTAAGGATTCCATCTGTCCTGCCATCGGTATGCTAAGGCGGATATCAGCTAAAGCCATAAGGCGCGGATCCACGCCATGAGCTTCACTGCCAAGGATATAGATCGCGGGAGCAGCCTGCTTGCTAAATTCCGGAAGTCTCGTCTCACCCGCCATGTCAAGGGCCACCTTCATGCTGGGCTCAGAGGCCAGCGCGGCATGATCCATGATCATATGAGGCACTTTGTAGACAGCTCCCAAAGAAGATCTGATCACCTTGGGATTTGCTATCTCGCAGCAGCCTTCAGATAGAAAGATCTCATCGATCCCAAAAGCGGCAGCTGTGCGAAAGATCGTTCCCATGTTTCCGGGATCTGAGATTCGATCCAGATATAGAGCCGTGTGATAGTCTGCTTTCTTAGGCGATGGTATGTCATATAAAGCGGCCAGCTGGGGTGGGTGATCACTATCGCAAATACGAGCGATCTCCGCAGGCGAAAGCTCAAAAGCTCTATCTACGTGGCAAAATTCTGGAAGCTCAGAGCTGTAATAAACCTCATGAAAGCAAACTCCATAATCTGCAAGCTGTCTCAGAAGACGGTAGCCTTCTACCACCACTTGTTTGCGCTCTTGGCGAAACTTCTTCTGTTTTAGCTTGGCAATTACTGAGATCTTCGCCTTGCTCAATGGAGGATTTGTGCTCATCCTATAGCTCCTTAATTTTCAGTTATCTACAGACTTATCCACTAATTTACGTGGATAAGTGACAATGGCTAACTGATTGTCTTGCAGTGCAGAAGCTGGGTGTTGAAAGCGTTCCACAATAGTTATCCACGACTTATCCACATGCCTCAAAACAGCCCTGCTAATGCATGATAGTCAGTTTCTTGCGGATTGATCTTCCGCGGAATCTGAGCTCGAGAATATAGATTCCCTTGCTCAGCCTTGCAAAGCCGGCGATCTCATCAAGCTTGAGCATTCCTCTGTCATCAGCGCCGGTGACAAGCTGCTTTGAGGCTATCTTCTGCCCGCGGATATTGTACAGAGTCGCTTTGATATCTTGATTCGCTGAGCCCTGTATATACCACTGTGCATAAGCAATGCGGCGGTCTCTAATCGGGTTTGGATAGATCAGCATTTCATCAAGGGCAGCCCGAAAGATATAGCTGCCGCTCAGGGCCTCAGAGATGTTTCCCGAGCGATCAATGGCCACCATCTCATAGGAGCCATCACTATCAATGGGGAAATCCAGATGGATCTCTGCAGCATATGCCCGAGGGAAAATCTCCATGTCGATGTGGTCTCCGAAGATTCGGTAGTAAAGCGAATCCACATCCATTGGGGCAGCGACAGTCAGCCAGAGCTTGCCCAAGCTTTGCCGCTCTGAAATGAGCTGTGGGGCAAGAGGGGAGGTAGTGTCCGCGCCCAGTGCTTGGTTTACCACGCTCAGCCATCCGCTTTGGGCAAAGCCAAGCTTCATGTATATCTGCCAAGCCCAATCCAGATTGATCCTGACATCAGGATACCAAAGCGCAATGCTGACAAGATCCGTCTCCACCCATGGCAGTGTGTATGCAGATGCCAGGATCATATCACTAAGCATCGCCCTGAGCTCTGAGGTCGAGATCACGCCATATTCATCAAGCCGCATCAGAAACTGGTGGATATCCACATCGGCATAGCCGGAATTCATCTCAAAGAGCTTCTCTCGGATGGGCGCTAGTTGATCAGCCAGACCCCACAGATCACCGGAAAACTGCCGCCATGCCTGATAGAATTCTGTCAGAGAGTCTGTTTTCACCGCCGAGCAAGTCGTGATCAGATATCCCATGGACGGGTTGTTTGAGCCTCCGGGTTGATATGAATCATTGTACAAGCCGGGAATCTGTCCCGCCACATGCTCCGGGTCCCCGCTTAACACAGGGATTATGGCTTCATAGGGAAAGCCTCGCACCGGCACCTGATCGGCAGATCCGATGATGATGGCAGCTTCATTGCGCAATTCATACATGATCTCAATGCTCTGCATGCTGCAGGCATCAAAGAGCAGGATATCCAAGTGATTAGCATCGCTTAGAGCATCCAGAAGCTCCCCATTTGCCACGCCGATCATGTTTCCGCTATCTTCATCCGGGGCAATGTATTTGGGGTTCTTGTACCAGCTATCCGCATGCGACCAGATGATCAGCATCTTCTTCTGTGACGGATAACGATTGAATCCCCAACTGATAAAGTCCTTCAGGGTGTCGGGATCACCGCTGTCGATCGTGCCAAGACTTTGCAATACAGGCGAGTTTATCCCTGTAGCAGGACGCTCTTCGATCTTATAACGTCTGCCGCCCATGTTTGGGAGATCCACCTGCACTATGAGATTCAAACCTTCCGGCTGTGTAGCACGCTCCATCTCGATAATGTTTTGCTCAGCATAGCTTGCCAGATCATTGTCGGCTGCCATATAGACCAAGACAGTCCACTCCCCGGCATGGATTGTCCCAATGAGTAAAGATAGCAGGATGAGGGTGAGCAGCAGTGATTTCTTCATCTAATAGATATGATCCGGGCAGGGATCATCCATACCCGGATCTTGATGATGTTGTAAGTTATTGATAGGGATATTCCATGGCTTCTTCAGCCCCGTTGAGGACCCTGATGCCACCCTGGCACAAGGCTTCCATTTCCTTTTCACCGGGATAGAGGTGAACATCAGAGATAAAGGAAACGCGATCTTTGATCAGAGAAACGATCAACTCATTGTAGACCAAGCCTCCCGATAGGAAGATGCCGTCTACTTTTCCGCTTAACACGGCTGCTGATGCTCCGATCTCTTTGGCTACTTGATAACACATGGCTTCCATGATCAAGCGTGCCTTTTCGTCACCTTCCTGGATGCGTTTGTTGACCTCTATGCCGCTGTCCGTGCCCAGATATGCCATGAATCCGGCGGTCTTGGTGAGATATGTATTTAGCTCTTTCTTGGTAAATTTACCGCTGTAGGCCATATCGATGAGATCGCCGATAGGAAGCGCACCCGCACGTTGCGGTGAAAAAGGCCCCATGCCCAAAAGAGCATTGTTTACGTCAACGACGCGACCTTCTTTAATGGCTGCCACGGAGATACCGCCGCCCATATGCACTCCGATGAGATTTGCTTGGCTGATGTCTTTGCCGAGCTCTTTTGCCATCAATCTCGCGATATAGCGGATATTCAGAGCATGAAAGAGGCTTTTACGTTCGATTTCCGGGATGCCGGAAATCCTGGCAATATCGTCAAACTCATCGACAACGACGGGATCCACGATGAAGCCCGGGATCTTGAGGTCTTCGGAGATCGCGTTTGCGATGAAGGCTCCGAGATTTGAAGCATGAATCCTGCCCCACAGAGCCGGATCTTTGAGATCTCTCAGAAGCGCGGGACATATCTTCATGGTGCCGCCGCTGACTGAGCGGACGAGCCCGCCTCTGCCGACTACGGCATTAAGGCTTTTGGGCTCCACGTTGTTCTCTTGCATGGCTTCCATCACCAGCGCTTTGCGAAAGTCGTGTTGCTCGATGATCCCGCCAAAAGGATCAAGCTCTTTAGGATCGTGGCGCAGAGTCTTTTCAAATAGGGGTTTGTCGTCTTCATAGACAGCTATCTTGGTTGATGTTGAGCCGGGATTGATCGCGAGAACGCGGTAGCTCATATTACCTCCAGGGTTCATTAATACTTGTTTTGTGCAGCGTCTCAGATTTGGCTTTTCTGTCAATCATTTTTAGCCCTGTATTGTGAAAGAAAAGCGCGATGGATATCCTCAGTGCAGCGCTCAAAGGCAGCGCTCATCGGAGCTGGTAGATCCATGAGATTTTTCGCTTGCCAGAATATGCTGCTTATTTAAACTGGCAAAAAACATTGGGAGATAAACATGACAGAAAAGAATAATATAGCAAATCCTGAAGAACACCTCCATGATTGTGAAGGCGACGATTGCGATTGCATGGACGACGCAAACTCCAGAATCATCACTCTCGACATGGAAGACGGCAGCCAAAAAGACTTTGTAGCTCTTGACATCCTCAGTCATGAGGGGCAAAACTACATCGCTCTTTCCGAGGTAGGCTCGATGGAATATGACGTCCTCCGCTTTGTCGAAGTAGATGACAGCCTCGAGCTGAGCATCATCGATGATGACGATGAGTATGAGCAGATCGCTGAGATCTTTACTGAGCACTTTTCCAAACTAGCCAGTGAAGAAGAAGACGATGAAGAAGACGAAGAAAACGACAAATAGATCTTCAATAGGCATTTAACTCAAAGCCGGGAAACCGGCTTTTCTTTTTTCAGCAGCGCATCATAAGCTTCTCACTTGTCGGATCAAGTTAAGACAAGCATGTTTTTTTCCTTGACCTGATCAGCCTCCGAATAGTCTGTCCCATAAGCACGGATTATGCGCTATAACACTTTGTAAGACATACATATTGATAAAGATAAGAGGTAGATAAAGTGACAAAAACTGATCTGATAAGCCGTATCACAAATCAGGCCAAGACCGCCAGAGCTGCGATCTTGCAAATGACAACCCAAGCCGGCAGTGGACATCCCGGTGGTTCAATGTCCAGTATTGACATGATGCTTTGTGTCTACAACACCATGAAGCACGATCCCAAAAATCCCCAATGGTCTGAGCGCGATCGCATGGTCGTCTCCATCGGCCATATCTCTCCCGGTGTATACAGCTGCCTGGGAGTTCAGGGATATTTCCCCCTTGATGATGCCATCATCCAATATCGCCAGCATGGCGGATTGTTTGAGGGGCACATCGAACGTGAAGTACCCGGCGTGGAGTGGAGCTCGGGGAATCTGGGACAAGGTCTTTCGGCAGCAGTCGGCTTTGCCGTCGCTGCGAGGATCAACGGCATTGACAACCACACATATGTGCTAATGGGTGATGGTGAGCAGCAAAAAGGGCAGCTTTCCGAAGCTCGCCGCTTTGCAGCTAAATTCAAGCTTTCCAATCTCACTGCCATTGTTGACTACAACCAATTGCAGATCTCAGGATCCATCCACGACGTGATGCCACAAAGAATCCGCCAAAACTGGGAATCTGACGGCTGGCAGGTTTTGGAAGTCAACGGACACGATCTCAGTCAGATCTTGGATACATTGGAAGAGGCAAAACGTGATCCCCGCCCGGTGATGATCCTTGCCCACACGACCATGGGCAAAGGCGTCAGCTTTATGGAAAACAAAGCCAAATACCACGGATCCACTCTTTCCCATGAGCTCCATAAAGAAGCCTTCCAAGAGCTGGGTCTGCCCGATGAGCTGGAAAAGTATCACCGGCTTCGCTCTGAATTTGCGCCCGATGAACACGGCGAAGATGAATCCTTTCATCCCCTTTATGATCTTGCTCCCGGCAAACCTATTTTGTATACATCCGACAGCGATTGTCGCAGCGCTTGGGGCAAAGCCCTAGCTGATTTGGGCATCATCAACAAAGACAAAAAGAATCCCATAGTAGTAGTGGATTGCGACCTCAGCTCCAGCGTCAAAACCAATGAATTTGCCAAAGAACTTCCCGAGCGCTTCTTGCAAAGCGGAATCATGGAACACCATGCCGCTGTGATGAGCGGAGCCATCTCCACGACCGGCATCCAATGCTTCTGGTCTGACTTCGGCGTGTTTGGCATAGATGAAGTCTACAATATGCAGCGGCTCAATGACATCAACCACACCAATCTCAAGACAGTCGTGACCCATGTGGGCATGGATGTAGGCGGTGATGGCAAGACCCACCAATGCGTGGACTATATCTCCTTGGTCCGCAATCTCTTTGATTCTCGCATTATCTGCCCCGCGGACGCAAACCACACAGATCGCATCATCCGTTGGCTGATTGACAAACCCGGCAACTACTTCGTGACCATGGGACGCTCCAAACTGCCCATAATCAAAGATCAAGAAGGCGAGATCTTCTATGACCTCGAATACTGCTATGAATACGGCTTAGCAGACGTATTACGCCCCGGAGATCAGGGAACGGTCTTTGTGAGCGGCACGCCCGTCGGCAGAGCGCTCAAGGCTGTGGATGCCCTTCGCGATGAAGGAATCTTTGTGGAGCTGGTCTATATATCAAGTCCGCTTTTCATCGATGCCACCCTGATTCAGAATGCCATCAAGCGTGGTCCGATCTTCTCAATTGAGGATCACAGCATTCATGGTGGCCTTGGCACCTCGATAGCCGAAGCCATCGTAGAAGCAGAAGAAAAGGCTAAGCTAATCAAGATTGGTGTCCCGGATTACCCTGTCTCCGGCGATCCCGTGGATCTCTTCAAAGCCGTTGGTATGGACTCAGCCTCGCTCATCCGACGGATAAAAGAGGAACTATAAGGAAGTTATCTTTGCGACTTGGGGATGAGATCCCGACTCTGTTATGAAAAAAGACTTTCTGAAGCCTGCGCTGATCTTTGCCCTGGCAGCCATACTGGCAGGACTGCTTGCATGGGTAATCCCTGCATATCAGAATGATCTCTTCCCCATTCGCAAGATGACATGGTTTTCGGCGCTAGCAGAGCCTGCCGCCGAAGACAGTATTCCCAGCCTACCTGAGCCCAAGCATTATCAACAGCAGGCTCTGATGCCTTTTTTAGAGAAGCTCAGCAGCATGCCCACCCTTGCCGGACAGATGGGGATCATCAGCTCCACTCCTGACAGCGGGCGCGTAGTCCCTTCAGGTCAGCATCTTCGCATCGCCTATTTTAGCGATTCCATCATCGAAGGAGATCTCATCACTGCCCCGATCCGCTATGCTCTACAGCAGAACTATGGAGGCCATGGAGTTGGCATGGTCCCGATCACCTCGATCGTCTCAGGTTTTCGTCAGACCATCCGCCACAGCTTCTCTAGAAATTGGGAGAGCATCTCATTTACGGATACCCACAAAAACCACATATCCTTGGGCATCACCGGATACACATTTATCCCGCGTCCATACTATACCGAAGCGAAGACCATCGATGCCGGCGCTGCCGATAGCCTTTTCTTGGCAGACAGTCTTTTTTTTGAGGCTGAACAGGATACTCTTGTGGATGATGATGATGACGGCTTGATCCGCTACTATGTCGATGAAGATCCTTGGGTAGAATATCGCACTGTGGACATTGCCGGAGGCTCAGATAGTTTTAGGAGGATCCGCCTATTTTACAGCCACGCCTCTGATAGCTCCTTTGTGCGAATATTCCACGATTCTAATGAGCCCACACAGCGAAGACTCATCGCTTCACACCATTTGCAGATCCTAGATATTAGTCCCGCTTCTCCAACCAAGAAGCTCCGCCTGGAATTTCCCAAGGATGACCCCATCCACGTCTATGGCGTCAGCTTTGACGACAAGAAAGGCGCATATGTGGACAATTTTCCCAGTCGTGGCTATTCAGGATTGTATTTCCAGAGGATTCATAGCGGCCTTTTGAAGGACTTTATCACTGCTCTGAATTATGATCTCATTATACTGCAATATGGTGGCAATATCACTCATCCGGATAACACAGACTACAGTGGATATCGCTCTGCTCTCATCCGCACGATCAGACACATTCAATCCTCTGCCATAGATGTACCCATCCTCATCGCCGGCATGCACGATCGCGCGGTTCGAATTGGAACTCAATTCCAAAGTTCTCCTGATCTTCCGCTATTGATCTCAGCCCAGAGTGAAGCGGCAGAAGAGACTGATGCCGCTTTTTGGAATGTGTATGCCGCCATGGGTGGCAGAAACTCCATGCTGGACTTTGTAAATCAAAATCCTCCCCTTGCCGGAAGAGACTACACTCATTTCACTCGCCGGGGAGCAGATCGCATAGCTGAGCTCTTTTTGGATTTTCTCGCTTTTGAAAGCACAGCTCCCCAAAAGGAGCATTGACATGAGACATATCATCCACAGCATCATCTCATCCCTCTCATACGATCCGGCAAATCCTCTGCTTTTCAATAGCGTCTTTTTCCTCTTTTTCTTCATCCTTGTCACTTTGTTCTATCCTTTGGTGGTACACAGAAGCCGCATAAGGGTCTGGTATCTCCTCCTAGCCTCTCTATATTTCTATTTCAAGACCAGCGGAAGCTTTGTGCTGCTCTTGCTTGTGACAGCAGGACTAAACTTCGCTTTGGGCGCTGCAATCTACCGAGCTGAGACTCGAAGAGGCAAAAGACTCTGGCTCGCTCTGAGCCTTTTGTGGAATCTGGGATCCTTAGGCTATTTCAAATACACAAATTTCATCATAGATACCTTCAACCAGCTCTTTGGTGGATCTCTGCCCATGATGGATATCTTCTTGCCGGTGGGCATCAGCTTTTTCACGTTTCAGACATGGAGCTACACGCTGGATATCTACTTCAAAAAGATCCGGCCCCTATCCAGCTTCAAAGACTTTGCCTTCTTTGTATCATTTTTCCCCCAACTCGTGGCAGGTCCCATCGTTCGCGCCTCATATTTTCTCCCTCAGATCCACAAGAAACTATGTTTGAATGATGAGACGATCGCTCGGGCAATGATCCTAATCTTTGCGGGATTGCTCAAAAAAGGCGTGATTGCAGACTACCTCTCGATCAATTTCGTGGATCGTGTCTTCGAAAATCCTGCCCTTTTTAGTGGAGTGGAAAATCTCATCGGAGTATATGCCTATGCCATCCAGATTTACTGTGACTTCAGCGGATATTCGGATATAGCGATCGGTCTGGCAGCGCTTTTGGGCTTTAGTCTTCCGATCAATTTTGACAGCCCCTACAAAGCACATAGTATCACGGATTTTTGGAGACGCTGGCATATCTCCCTCTCCACCTGGCTACGCGACTATCTGTATATACCTTTGGGAGGCAATCGCAAGGGCAAACCCAGACAATATCTCAACCTTGCCACCACGATGATCCTAGGCGGATTATGGCATGGCGCAAGCTGGAACTTTGTCTTTTGGGGAGCTCTACACGGTGTGGCGCTCATCTTTGACAAAGCTTGGCTCTCATTGAAATTTGCCCACTACAGACTTGTAAAATTCCTGGGAATCATCTTTACCTTCCATTTCGTTTGCTTTGCTTGGATCTTTTTTAGAGCTCGCACTTTTGAGGACGCCCGAACGATTGTTTGGCGAATCACCACAGCCTTTAACGCCGATCTTTTCAGCCATTGGCTAAGAGAATACCGTATTGTGGGAATTGCAATCCTTATTGGTTTTTTGGCTCATTGGCAGCCGGATAGTTGGGAAAAATCCTATCAAGATCTCTTTCGGAAAATGCCCCTGCCGATAAAGTCCTTGACCATAGCGCTTGTCATATGGATCCTGTTCCAAGTTCGCAGCGCAGATTTGCAACCCTTTATTTATTTCCAGTTTTAGGAGTCAATATGAGATACATCACGGCCTCCTTTCAAAGCTATGATTGGGGATCAAAAGACTTTATCCAAAATCTCTTGAATATCCCAAAGTCGAGAATACTGGCTGAAGCATGGTATGGGGCACACCCCAAAGCTCCATCCACCGTTGATGCTGTCTCTTTGGATAAACTGCTGCAAGAAGATCCCACCTATTGGCTGGGACCAAAGCACAAGGCTCTCCCCTATCTGATGAAGATTCTGGCTGCGGATAAGGCACTATCTATCCAGGTTCACCCTGATAAGGACCAAGCCCAAGCAGGCTATGCCAGAGAAATCTCCCGGAAAATCCCTCCGGATGACCCCCATAGAAACTATCGGGATCCCAATCACAAACCGGAGCTAATCCTTGCTCTCACAAAGTTCTCTGCCCTATGTGGCTTCAGAGATTATGAGGAGATTCGAGATATCATCCTGCACTATGATTTGGATGCTTTCTTCGCCAGCTTTAAGGCATTTGCAAACGCACCCACATCAAAATCTTTCCTTGATTTTTTCCAAGAGACCATTTCCCGCCGAGAGCTTCCGGGATTAAGCGATCATCTCGTTTCCCTTAGTCCACAGGATCCGTATTCTAAAGAACTTCTTTGGGTACATAGGCTCATGGATCAATATCCCGCAGATCGAAGCGTGATCTCGCCACTTTTACTGAATCTGATAGAACTCAATCCATCTGAAGCGATCTTTCTGGATTCCGGGATCATCCATGCCTACCTGTGCGGGGCGGGGATAGAGATTATGGCAGCCAGCGACAATGTGCTCAGGGCTGGTCTCACCCACAAATACATCGACAGCCCAGAACTGATCAAAATCCTAAAACCCGCAGCATATTATCCACAGCTTTTGTCCTTTTCAGACACCTTAAATAGCTGGCAATCCTTCAGCTTAGGCATCCCGGATTTCGCGCTCTGGAAGATAGATTTAGTGCATGAGACTGCGCTTCCAAAGAAAGACGGGGCGAAGATCATCCTCTGTCTTAAGGGCAATGCTATACTGAGATCCCAAAATGAATCCTTGCCGATTAATCGTGGCGAGAGCGTCATCATTCCACATTCTCAAAGTGAGGTAACAGCCATCGGCAAGGCCTTGCTTATCATGGCAACAGACGGCAGCATTTCTTAACGAGGACATCCTTATTTTGCGATATTTCACCCTGGTTTACAGCTTTTGAGCAGATAGGGCTAAGTCTATATCTTCTCACCCCTTACTCACTCGAGCGGTGAGCAAGCGGTGAGCAAGGGATCAAAAGGCCTGCAAAATTGATCTTTGCGCTGTGCCGCTGATCTCGGATCAGCAGAACGGGGTACACACAAGTCCATCAGAGGCAATGAGAAGCTGCTTAGATATCTTGGATACTCTCGTCTGTGCATCACGCATCCAATGAACTACACAGTCTTGCCTGTTCTCAGTTTGTGGTTGCTTTTGTTCACAGATTCCATACCTCACACGAGAGTTGTTTTACGCAATCAACAAGCATTACGATAGTTTGTCCCGGTCTCTGATAACATGTTCAGCAATAGGAAATCTTATGGTACAACTTTGCCATTGACTAAAAATGGGCTTCTGTTTGAATGGAATACAGAGAAAAAATATATGGTAAATCTGGAGGAAAGATGAACAAAGCCGTCGTTGTATGCGCAAAGCGCAGCCCGATCGGAAACTTTGGTGGAGCCCTCAAGGACATCTCCGCCGTGGATTTGGGGGTGCATACCCTCAAAGCTATTTTGGCAGAAACCAATCTCTCGCCGGAGGCTATCAATGAAGTGATAGTTGGGAATGTCTGCGGAGCCGGACTTGGACAAAATGTGGCTCGCCAGATCAGCATCAATTCAGGAGTTCCGGACTATGTGCCCGCCTATACCATCAATAAGGTATGCGGCAGCGGAATGAAGGCAGTATCCTTGGCAGCAATGATGATCATAGCCCAAGAAGCAGAGGTCATAATCGCCGGAGGCACAGAAAACATGAGTCAGATCCCCTATGTGCTCAAAGACGCGCGTTGGGGCGCTCGCATGGGCGACAAAAACATGGTGGATCTCATGATTCGCGATGGTCTATCAGATATATTCAATGACTATCACATGGGCGTCACGGCTGAGAATCTTGCCGGGAAGTTTAAGCTCAGCAGAGAAGAGCAAGATGCCTTTGCCGCACAAAGCCAAAACAAAACAGAAGCAGCCCAAAATTCCGGAAAATTCTCTGATGAGATTGTCCCGATCAGCATTCCTCAGCGAAAAGGCGATCCTATCGTGGTCGACCGAGATGAGATGCCCCGCGCTGGAGTGACTGCCGAGAGTTTAGGCAAATTGCGTCCTGCTTTTAAGAAAGACGGAACTGTCACAGCCGCCAGCAGCAGTGGGATCAACGATGGCGCTGCACTGCTATTGATCATGAGTGAAGCCAAAGCCCAAGAACTGGGGCTCAAGCCTTTGGCGTATTTTGTAAATAGCGCATCAGCAGGTGTGGATCCCGCCATCATGGGTTATGGTCCCGTTCCCGCGATCAAGAAAGTGCTGCAAAAAAGTGGCTGGTCGCTGGCAGACATTGATTTGGCTGAGCTGAATGAAGCCTTTGCCGCACAGTCACTATCTGTGTTCAAAGGACTGGAAGAAGAAGGCTTGGGACGGCTGAATCCTGAGATCGTAAACGTAAATGGCGGAGCAATCGCCTTGGGTCACCCGATCGGAGCTAGCGGTGCTCGCATCATCGTGACTCTATTGCATGAGATGAAACGCAGAGAGAATAAAAAAGGGCTAGCCTCCCTCTGCATAGGTGGCGGCATGGGAATAGCAAGTATTTGGGAGAGGAAATAATCATGGCAGACAAATTGAAACTCGACAAAAGCATGGCAATGTATGAGGAGGGGCTGACGCTCGTTCCCGGTGCAGTGGCAGGAATTCGCAGACCTTACAACTTTGTTCAGGGTGAATATCCGATCTTCTTTGATCATGGAAAAGGCGGACGCATCACTGATGTGGACGGCAATGAATACATCGACTACCTTTGTGCCTATGGTCCGATCATCATCGGATATCGTGAAGATGAGATCGATAATGCCGTTTGGGAACAAGTAAGCAACAAGGGCTTTTGTTTTTCGCTGACCCAGCCTCAGCAGAATGAACTTGTGAAAGTGCTGCGGGAGATCATTCCCTCTTGCGAGATGGCAGCTTTGGTCAAGACCGGCAGTGATGCCACCACCATCGCCATCCGCGTAGCTCGCGCCAATACCGGCAAGACCAAGATCGCGCGGTGTGGATATCACGGCTGGCATGACTGGTGTGTGGAAGTAAAAGGCGGAATTCCGGAGAAGTTCTACGAGGACGTTCTGGAATTTCACTACAATGATCTGGACAGTCTGGAAGAGATTCTAAAGAACAACAAAGATGACATGGCAGGGATCATCATCACTCCTGTGGGGCATCCATTGGCAGCTCCTGTAGAAATGCCCAAACCCGGATATCTGGAAGCCGTGCGCGAGCTGGCCGACAAATATGAATGCCTCTTGATCTTTGACGAAATCCGCAGCGGTTTCCGCGTTTCATTGGGTGGCGCACAGGAATATTTTGGAGTGACCCCGGATCTATCCACCTTCGGTAAAGCAATGGCAAATGGATATGCCGTGGCTGCCTTGGTAGGAAAAGAAAAATATATGAAGGTAATGGCTGATGGAGTCTTCCTCTCCTCCACCTTCTTCCCAAATAGCGACAGCATCGTTGCCGCGCTAAAGACCATTGAGATCCTTAGGCGCGACAAAGTCTTGGATGTGGTCAAAGCAAAGGGAGAGAAATTTGGCAGAGAAGTTGAAAAAGTAATCGCCGAATCCGGTATGCCTGCTGAGTTCAGCGGCTCACCATGGATGCCATTTGTGACCTTCCCCAAGGATGAAACCGGCTTGTACAAAAAGCTCAGAACCCAGTTTTACACAGAGCTGATACGCCGCAAGGTCTTCTTGCAGCCCTACCACCATGGCTATATCTGCTATCGTCATACAGACGAAGATCTTGCCTACACAGTGGGGGCCATCCAGGAATCCCTGTACGAACTCAAGAAATTGGTCTAGGGGGAACATTGGCTAAATATGTCTTCGTAATGGGTGGGGTGCTGTCCTCTCTGGGCAAAGGTATAGCGACAGCCTCAATCGGGCTGCTATTAAAATCAATGGGCTACAAGGTAGTAATGCAAAAGTTTGATCCCTACCTAAATGTGGATCCCGGAACTATGAGCCCCTTCCAGCACGGAGAGGTATTTGTCACGGATGATGGAGCAGAGACAGATCTGGATCTGGGACATTATGAACGCTTTGTGGATCAAGCGCTTACCAAAGACAGTAGCTGCAGTGCGGGACAGGTCTATGAAAGCGTGCTCACAAACGAGCGTCGGGGAGTGTATCTGGGCAAGACTGTGCAGGTGATCCCCCATGTGACGGACGAGATCAAGCGTCGCATCACCCGTCTGGCCAAAGACAACGATATTATCATCACCGAGATCGGAGGCACAGTTGGCGATATCGAAAGCCTTCCCTTTGTGGAGGCAGTGCGTCAATTGCGCCTCGATCTGGGTGTGGAAAACACTCTGAATATTCTCTTGACCTATGTGCCATATATTAAGGCAGCAGGAGAGCTCAAAACAAAACCATCCCAGCATAGCGCGTATAAGCTACGAGAGATAGGGATCCAGCCGGATATCCTGCTTTGCCGTAGCGAAAAGCCCTTTGCCGACGAGATATATAGCAAGATAGCGCTTTTTACAAACGTTCCCAAGAATAACGTTATCAACGCAATAGACGTCAAATGTGTCTATGAGATCCCCCTAAACTATCGCAAGGCAAATCTTCCGGGGATCATCTGTAAGCATTTTGGATTGGATCAATGCGACATAGATCTGAGTGATTGGCAGAGGTTTTTGGACAACCGAGCCAAAAGCGAGGGAACTGTGTCCATTGCTGTCTGTGGAAAGTATGTGAAGCATCAAGATGCTTATAAAAGCATCGTCGAAGCTCTCTATCACGCTGCTGCAGGCATCAAAAAGAAGCTCAATATCAAATGGGTCGATTCTGAGCGAAGCTTCAAAAACAAAGATCTCGACAAAGAGCTTGCCGGCATGGATGGGATCCTCATCCCAGGCGGTTTTGGAGTACGTGGCATTGATGGCAAGATCGCCATTGCACGCTACGCTCGGGAACACAATAAGCCGATCTTAGGCATCTGTCTGGGAATGCAGGTGATGGCGGTTGAATTTGCTCGCAATGTGTGCAAATTGAGCTCTGCCCATAGCACTGAGTTTGATGAGTTGTGTACTCAGCCTGTGATTCATTTGATGGAGGACCAGCGCTATATCGAGCTTGTGGGCGGATCCATGCGTTTGGGCGCTTATGAGTGTAAGCTATCCCCCGGCAGCCTGGCGAGCAAAGCATATGACAGCCTCTTGATAAGTGAGCGTCATCGTCATCGCTATGAATTTAACAATGATTATCGCGATACGCTTGACAAAGGCGGGCTTCGGCTGAGTGGCCTCTCCGGAGACGACCTCTTGGTGGAAATCATCGAAAATCCTGCTTGTGACTTTAATATCGGGGTGCAATATCATCCGGAATTCAAGTCTCGTCCCAATCGGCCGCATCCCCTATTCTTGGAGCTGCTCAAAGCCGCCTCGAAGGGATAGATGGCGATCATTGTAAAGAAGTTTGGCGGGAGCTCGGTGGGGAATGTATCCCTGATCCGTAACATTGCTGCCCGCCTGGCAAAGGACTATCACAAAGGAGATCAATTGGTCTTGGTCGTTTCTGCCATGGCGAAGACGACCGACAGCCTTTTTGAGCTCGCTTATGAGATCACGAAGCATCCCTCTCGTCGAGAGATGGACATGCTGCTCACTGCCGGAGAGAGAATTTCAATGTCCTTGCTATCATTATCACTGTTGGAGGAAGGGATCCCCTCGATCTCCTTCACCGGCTCACAAAGCGGGATCATCACGGATGATCATCATGGCAATGCCAAGATCCTCAAAGTCAATGCATTTCGCATCCATGAGGAACTGGCAAAGGATAAGGTGGTGATCGTGGCTGGATTTCAGGGCGTGAGCACGAGCAAAGAGATCACTACCTTGGGCAGAGGAGGATCCGACACCTCAGCGGTGGCTCTGGCTTGCTATCTGGGAGCAGAGAAGTGTGAGATCTACACAGATGTCGATGGGGTCTATACCGCAGATCCCAGGATCGTGGAAAAGGCACGCTTCATCCCAGAGATCAGCTATCTTGATATGCTGGCCCTGGCGTACTCCGGATCCAAGGTGCTACACCCGCGGGCGGTTGAATTTGCCTACAAATACCATGTACCCGTTGAGGTAAAATCATCTTTTACATTCAAGCCAGGAACATTGATCACAAATGATGAGACAGAAAGAGAAGAAGGTATGGAAGAACGAATAATCAATTCCATCTCCCACAAAGAAAATCTGATTTGCTATCGGATCGAACCGGATGCCAAAGCACTGTTGCTGCTAAATAACTGGCACCATGAGATCTTTAAGATCCAGGTCGAGAACCAAGCCTTGGAAATCTATGTGGAATCCTGCTATGAAAGCGAGATAGACTATCTTTTGCAGAATTCAGCCTATGAAAGCTATGGCAAAGACAAGAATCTTGGCTTTGTGATATTGGTCGGCTTGGGGTTGGCTACGGATCCCGCCTTTTTGGCAAAGGTCATCAGCCTCACTTCAGATATGGATATACAGAGAATCTCACACAGCGAGCGCAGCTTGGAAATGATGTTGCCATCTGACTTAGTAAATAAGACCGTCGCGCTCTTACACAAGGAATTATTGGAGAAACAATGAAATATATAGTCACCAGCGCCCTCCCCTATGCCAATGGCAAGCTGCATGTAGGCCATGTGGCTGGAGCATATCTGCCGGCGGACATCTTCGTCCGATATCTTAGGTTAAGAGGCGAGGATGTGATCTATATCTGCGGAACCGATGAGCATGGCACGCCCATCTCAATCTCTGCGGACAAAGAAGGCATCTCAGCGCAAGAAGTGGTAAACCGCTATCATGAAAGCATGGTCGAAGCCTTTGACGGAATCGGCATAGAGTTTGATAACTTCTCCGGAACCGCGAGAGAGGAGCATCACAAGCTGGCGCAGACCTTTTTTATGGAACTCTTTGAAAATGGACACATTCAGCCCAAGACTACCCGTCAATTTTACTGTGAACACGACAAGCGTTATCTCCCTGACCGCTATATCGAAGGAACCTGCCCAAAGTGTGATAACAGCGGCGCGCGCGGCGACCAATGTGACAAATGCGGCGGTACTTATGAGACAGTCTCTCTAAAAGATCCAAAGTGTAAGATCTGCGGAAACACTCCGATAATCCGAGAAACCAAACATTGGTTTATCCATCTGGATCGCTTTACTGATCAGCTCAAAGAGTGGATCTCACACAAGGACTATTGGAAAGAAAACGTGCGCAACTTCATGCTGAACCTTTTGGAGCAAGGGCTCATCGAGCGTTCCATCACTCGCGATCTGAGCTGGGGCGTGCCGGTGCCTCTTCCCGATACCGACGGAAAAGTGCTCTATGTCTGGTTTGACGCACCCATCGGCTATATTTCCTCCACCATTGAGTGGGCAAAGAGAATCGGTAAACCGGAGCTCTGGAAAGACTATTGGCTGGACAAAGATACGCGTCTGGTGCACTTTATCGGCAAAGATAATATCATCTTCCACGCTTTGATCTGGCCGGCGATGCTGATGGGGCAAAACACAAAGTATTGCCTGCCTCACGACATTCCTGCCAATGAGTTTATGAATCTGGAGGGTGAAAAGATCTCCACTAGCAGAAATTGGGCTATATGGGTAGATGAATTCGTGAAGGACTTTGACGGTGAGTATCTGCGCTACTATTTGGCATCAAACGCCCCAGAGCGTCAAGATGCGGACTTCAGTTTCAAAGACTTCCAGATCAAGATCAATGGCGAGCTAAACAATGTCTTGGGAAATCTGGGGCATCGGGTCTTTAGCTTTGCTGCCAAACACTTTGATTCCAAGATCTCAAAGGTGGAGCTTTCTGCAGAAGCAAAAGCTATCCTGGAAGAAGCGGATGCCGCCATGGCAGAGATTGCGACAGCTTATGAAAACTATCAGGTGAAAAAGAACACGCGCAGCATCTTGGAGCTTGCTCGCCTTGGCAACCGCTGGTTTGATGAGCAAAAGCCCTGGGTTCAGATCAAAGAAGATAAAGAAGCCGTTAAAGAGACTCTTTGGGTCTGTGCGTCACTCCTGCAAAGGATTTCCGTGGCGCTATCCCCTATTCTGCCGAAGCACATGCGAGCTCTCCGAGCTATGATGGGGCTGAGGAATCCTCCCTCTTGGGAAGACGCCTTTGACAAGCAGGACTTTGTCCTACACGAGTTTAAGCCGCTTCTGAGCAAGATCGATGATGATGCCATTCAGGCTCAGATTCAGAAGCTGCATAGCATGGCAAGCCAAGCTCCAGAGAAGAGCTATGAGCCGGTAAAACCGGAGATTAGCTTTGAAGACTTCGCTGCGATGGATCTGCGGCTTGCCAAGATCCTCACGGCAGAGCCGGTGCCAAAGACGGATAAGCTGCTCAAACTCAAGGTGGATCTGGGCTTTGAGACTCGCGAGCTGGTGGCAGGGATTGCGCAAAGCTACAAAGCAGATCATCTTTTGGGCAAAACTGTCACTATGTTGGTAAACCTCAAACCCCGCAAAATTAGAGGCATCCTATCAAATGGTATGATCTTGGCTGCTCATGACTCGGATGGCTTGCACATAATCGGCCCCGAAAGTGGAGAGCCCGGATCTCAGGTGCAGTGATGAAGCTTGCCGCTCTGATCCTGATCTTGATCAGTTCCATGCTTAGTGCAGCGGAATTCAGAGATGGTACCCTGTATTTGGAGATAAATCTGGCGACTGATAAGAGGATAGAGATCTCTGCAAACACGACATATATCAGTGATGATAGCGGTCTCTTTGGGCGCGAGCTTGCCGGTAATATTGCCTTTGAGCTTCAAACCGGAGCCAATGAAAGCAGATTTGGAATCCTAGATTGGGTTCAAGATGCCGGGCCGGATGCTCCTCTTAATGGAGTCTCAAGCAAAAGCTTTGCCTGGGAAGAAGGACATCTTGTCCTCAGGCATGAGATGCACTACTTTCTTCCCCAAAGCTTTAGTGACAAAAACCGCGCGCTCGACTATGCCCATGCCCTGGGCGCGCTGCCGCTAAACGTGCGCGAGATCCCGATCGTCAATCCTCGCATAAAAGTCACGGATAGAAGTGGTGTGGAACACTACTTTGAGAGTCCGCTCAGGATTCTCTGCGACCAATTATGGTTGGGTGATCTCGTCTATGACTCTGAGTTTATCCTCAAAGTGGTAGACGGCAAGCTCGTCTTAAATCACCTGCTTCCCCTGGAAGAATACATCGCTGGGGTGGTGCCAAATGAGATCGGAAACTATAGCCCGATGGAAGCCCTCAAAGCCCAAGCTGTGGCTGCTCGCTCACACGCGGTGAGCCTGCTGCTCTACAACCGACATCTCAGTGACGGCTATGATCTGTGCAACAGCACTCATTGCCAGGTATACAAGGGAAGATATCTGCGCAATGAAGAGATCGAGCTTGCCGTGAGCGGGACTTCTTATGAAATCATGGTGGTCGAAGATCGGGTAGCAGACGCGACCTATCACTCCAGCTGCGGGGGCAAGACGGATTCTTCCCGAGCTATCTGGAATGGGGCGTATATCCCGCATTTGGGCGGCTCTATCTGCATCCCTGCTGCAGATAGATTTGATCTGATAAATGAATCCGGAGCAGCGAGATGGATTGAGAGCCCGGTGGATACATCCGGCATGAGCTCCTGGGAACGCGGCACCCTGAATTGGCAAAGAAGCATCAGCAGCGCTGATCTTGCCAAGAATCTGGGCATCAAAAATATTCGCAGCATCCGCATTATCAAGCGCGGAGAATCCGGCAGAATCCTTTCTCTTTTGATCAATTCAGATCACCGGATCGATGGAGAATATCGAATCCGCCAAGCTTTTGGCATGCTGCCCTCGTCATTCTTCTATTTTACGGGACATGCCGGTAAGACCCTGATCTATCCAGATAGAAAGATCACTCTCAAAGGACGCGGATCCGGTCACGGAGTCGGCATGTGCCAAGTGGGAGCTCTGCGCATGGCAAGAAGCGGCTCGAGCTATGCGGAGATCCTCCAAACTTACTACCCAAGTACTAGATTATCAACACAATGGATACCTGATGAACACAAATGAAGGAAGTCTCCTACGAGGCAGCATATGCGAGAATCAGTTTCGCCTTTTTGCCGCTGATACCACTGCAATCGTACAGTTCTTGCGAGATACCCACGATCTTTATCCCCTACCCTCCATTATGATGGGCAGAGTCTTCACTGCTGCTGCTCTGATGAGCGGAGAGCTAAAGGCACCCAATAGCGAGATAGCCATCCGAGTCGACGCGGAAGGCGCGCTTAAAGGCGGCATTGCCATAGCTACCAAAGAAGGTAATCTGCGAGGCTATGCCTTTGAACCCCAGCTTTGGCTTGAAGATCCAAAAGAGAACCTATTGGTCGGCAAGAACCTAGGCAAAGGCACTCTCACCGTGATCAAGCAAAGCGGATTAAAAAGCCCATATCAAGGCAACATTGCACTTGTTGATGGGGAGATCGCCAGTGACCTGGCAAACTACTATATGCAAAGCGAACAAACTCCATCGCTGATAAACTTGGGCGTCTTGATCGATCCCAATGCCAAGATCCGCGCCGCGGGAGGGATCCTGATCCAAGAGCTGCCCAATGCCGATCTCAAGATCAGCTGTCAGATCCAGGCAAACCTGGCTAAGACACCAAATGTCTCAGACCTCATGGATATGGGGCTGAGTCTTACCGATATTTTGAACAAATTCCTGCTCAAAGACTTGGATTGGGAGATCTCAAAGACCTCGCCGCTTGCCTTATCATGTGATTGCAGCAAAGAGCGCTTTGCCGGCGGACTGCGGCTATTAGGAGTCGAGGAGCTTTCGCAATTGCAGGATGGCATCGAGCCCGTCTGTCACTATTGCAACAAAAGCTATTCCTTCAGCGGTGAAGAGATTAGCGAGCTTATCCGGAGCCTGAAGCCATGAAACACATGCCTATCCTTTCTATCCTCTTGCTGCTCATCAGCATCAATCTTGCTGCATCACCCAGCCCGGATGATTTCCGCTTCCTCTTGGACAAAGATCAGTTTCATCTCATCCAAAAGTACAAAAGCGACTTTCTGCTTTTGAGCCAATCCCCAGATCTAGATGAACGCCAGATCTTGCTGGAATATGCCCAACGAACCGATCAGATTGGCTTTGCGCTGAATCTGCATTACCAGATTGCGCGTGACTTTGGTTCTTTGGAGCATGCCCTACAGTGGCTAATCCTGCAGAGCATGGTTGAGATGGAACCCGAGGATCTTGCGATTCAACACCAAGTGCTCTCACACAGCTTTTCCGGCGCTGCTGATTCCTTGATCTTTGCACACTACAGCCTTGATGACGAAGGTCAAGACATCCTAGAGATGATCCAAAGCCTAACGGAATACAATGACGTGATTGAAGCTGGTGCAAAGGCAATCTTGGACGAGATCGCCATCCAAGCAAGCTCATTCGAAGCTCTAGAACTCATCGAAAACCTCTATGACAGATTCCCTCACTCAAAGTGGCATCAAGCCGCATACTACTATCAGCTTTACCATCTCAGTCGGCTAATGGATTATCCGGCTTTTGATGAAGCGATGAACCTTCACAAAGACAAAAGCCCTGCCCATGCCTACATCACAGCCCTATACAAGCTCAGCCCCTCGCTGCGTCGCGATTATGATGGGGGATCCGCCAATCTCTCTCTCATACAGGAGGCGCGACATTGCCTGACTGATGCCGCGCAAGCTCAAAGTGTCACGATACTCTATGATCATTATGAGGCCGAACACTGGCAAAACAAGGTGCTACTTTTAAACGCCAAAGCCGCTTTTTATCAAGAGCTGGCAATGATCCCTCAAAAGCGATTGTTTGGCGATGAGGAAGATCTTTTCGGCCTGATTGATTTCCCGGATCAAGATGGGCTTGAGTTTCTTAGCTATCTGGAGCAGATTGAGTTTGAGAGCAACGATCAAGGCGAGATGGCAGAGCTATATTTTTGGCGCGGTCGAAGCAAAGCGCTCTTTTCTTCCCGAGCCATGCAGGAATCCGCCATTAAGGATTTTGGGCAATGCCTGATCTTGGGCGCTCCCCGCAAACGCTATGACAACGATGCCATGAGCCATGTAAGCCGGATCCTCAGTGAGCTAGGCGAGAATGAAGAGCCGATGGATTATCTGAGAAGGATCTTTGATTATGACGGCATCATCTTTGAGGATACCAAAAGCTTTGCCGGTCAAAACTACATGCGCGTGGCTTTGGCAGATTATGACAATGATGGCATGATAGACATCCTTTTTAATGGCAGGCAGATCTATCGTAACGAAGGCGATTTTGTTTTCTCTGCACACCAGGATGAATACTTGGCTCAGAGCCTGAATTCCAGCGGAGGAATCTGGGCTGATTTCAACAAAGACGGCCTTCTGGATTTTGTAAGCATTTCCCACAGCGATGGCGGCTATGGAGACGCGCTCATGAAGCAAAATCCCGACCACAGCTTTGTGCGGGTAAACCCCAAAGCGGGCGATATCGACGATCAATTGCCGTCTGAAGGAGTCGCTTTTGTGGACATCGATGGCAAAGGATATCCGTCGCTGTATGTGGCAAACTATGAGCGCTGGCAAAGCCGTAGCGGCTTCCCCGATAGTTTTTGGCACAATGACAGGGGCAGTTTCTCTGACGCAAGCGTTGATCTGGGCTTTCTCTTCCCCGCCTATGCCGACAATCCCGGCATGGCCGGCAGGGGAGTAGCTCCTGCTGATTTTGACAACGATGGCAAGCAGGAAATCTTAGTCACAAACTATCGTCTCAACCGGAACTTCCTTTTTAAGCAGGCTGACTCACTTTTCGTAGATCTCGCCGCTCTCTATGGCGTGGCAGGAGACAATAAAAGTGGATATTATGGCCATTCCATTGGTGCTGATTGGGGGGATATTGACAACGACGGAGATCTGGATCTAATCATTGCAAATCTTGCTCATCCCAGATTCATCGACATCTCAGATACCACCATCCTATATCGGAATGATGGTTTGCAGCACCGTGTGGTCGGAGCCGACACTCTCTATTTCTGGCAGTTTACCGATATCACAAAGGAAGCGGGAATCACATATGACGAGCTCCATGCCGAGCCGCTTTTCTTTGATGCCGACAACGATGGATACTTGGATCTGTATATCAGCTCTGTATACGAAAACGAACGCAGCTATCTGTATCGAAACAATGGTGATGGCAGCTTCACGGACATCACATTCCTCAGCGGATCCAGAGTCTTCAATGGCTGGTCTTGCGCCGCCGCAGATCTGGATCGGGATGGACTCATGGACTTGGTGATCGGCAGTGCAAATGAGACCAAAGTTCTCAGAAACGTCACTCAAACCCGAAATCGCGCATTGTATCTCAAGCCCATCCACAAAGACTCACAGATCGACATTCTGCCTGTGTCACCGTATATGCCGGATCATCCCAACAGTCCTGCTTTTGGCGCCAGAGTAGAGCTAAAAATCATGGGTCAGGATGGCACAAGTCGTGTGCTAGTCCGAGAGCTGAGCTCCGCCAAAGGAAGCAGCACTCAAAACGCACCTGAGCTGCATTTTGGCTTGGGTGATGCGGAGATAATATCCTATGAACTATGGAGGCCAATGCCATGATCCATATTCGCAGCAATTTCTTCAATCCCGTCTCAGCCGCTGAGACTGCCTTCTTGAAGGATCATGTCATCAGCATTGACAGTGCCAAGATACGCAGCATCGTTCCATTCTCAGAGCATCATGGATCCTGGGAGGATCATCGCAGTCAGATTGCCCTACCCGGCCTCATAGATCTACATGTTCATCTCTCCCAATACAGGATCCGAGGTTTGTATCAACCCGCTCTATTGCCGTGGTTGGAAAAGAGCGTCTTTCCGGAGGAGAAAAGATCTCGCGATCCAGAGTTTGCCCGCAGACTCAGCAGGGATTTTTACACTGAGTTGCTGCGTAAGGGCACGACCTTCTCGGTGATCTACACCGCCCCCTATCGTGAAGCTGCAGATGCCGCCTTTGAGATGGCATCAAAGATGGGAATCCGCTGCAAGATCGGTATGACCATGATGGATAGGAATGCCCCGGATGATCTGCTGCAAACTACAGATTACGCCCTAAAACACAGTATTGAGCTGGCCCAGACCTGGCAGGATCCCTTTTTGGGATATATCTTCACGCCTCGCTTTGCTCCAACATGCTCAGAGATCCTCATGCGAGAGATAGGAGCATATGCCGCCGAGCATAAAGTATTTATCCAGACCCATCTCTCAGAAAACCCCGATGAGATCGCCTGGGTCAAAGAGATCTTTGGCAAAGATAGCTACACTCAGGTTTATGCTGATTTTGGCATCCTCAGCCCTCGCACCATTCTCGGACACGCCATCCATCTTTCGGACACAGAATTGGATATACTCAGAGATTCCAAAGCATGTGTGGCTCATTGTCCGGATTCAAATTTCTACCTAAAAAGCGGAGAATTTGCCCTACGCCGAATCGCCGAGAAGAAGATCCCCTTTGCTCTGGGCAGCGACGTCGGAGCCGGGACCACACTGAATATGCTCTATCATGCCAAATCTATGAACTATCGGCAGAGCAAAGACCCCATCCTTGCCTCAGAGATGCTATATCGCGTCAGCCTGGGCAGCGCCAAGATCCTTTCGCTAGAAGATCGCATTGGCTCTCTTGATCCCGGAAAAGACGCGGATCTAATCTTTCTTGATAGCCCGGAAGGCTTTGATATCTCCTATGACAGCTTGGCTCAAGCTTTTTTCCTAAGTGACGATTTTGCAGTTCGCAGAGTCATGACATTGGGAACCGATCGCCTTACATAGAAAATCAAATCCCAAAATAGATAACACTTCACAATCGGTTTTTCTGCTGCTGATTTGCAGACTTTAGCAAGAATTGGAATCCTTCTTGCATCTATATAATATGTCATTTCTTGCCAAAATTCTAATGGCCTATGATTTGAATAATATGCACATATAAGGAGAAGCCTGTGAAAAAGATAACAATGATAATGTTGCTGATCGCATCGGTAGCTATCTTGTCCGCAGCTTTAGTTTGGGACAACGCCGTTCCGATCCGTCAGGGAGTAAACATCGAATGGTTTAGAACCGGTGTCGAGACTCTTGATGGAGGAGCGATTTACGTATGGAGTGATACAAAACTCGGTGAACGTGACCTTTGGGCACAGAAAGTAGATGCCAGTGGCAATCTCGTCTGGGGTGAACCACTCTTGGTCGACGGCAAAATCGATCGTCAAGAGGATCCTGTGATTGCTCGCACCACCGATGGAAACTATATCATTGCCTGGATCGAATTTGCCTTTGATCTGGATGGCGATGTTTATGCTCAGAAGATAAACGATGATGGAGATCTTTTGTGGGAAGAAGGCGGCGTGCCCGTCTGCACATATCCCGGAATCCAGATCGGCCTGAACATGGAGCCGGATATGGATGGCGGAGCATTTATCATATGGGGAGACAGCAGAAACCCCAGCAAGGATCTCTTTGCTCAGAGAATCTCTTCCTCCGGCGCTCCTTTGTGGACTGTCGACGGCATCCCAATCGCCGATGGCCCCGGTGATGAAGTTCAAAACACCATGCTTCCCGACGGACAGGGCGGCATGATGATCGCCTACACCAGCACTTATGTGGGTGATTCAGATATCTATGCAAAACACTTTGATGAAAATGGGAATATGACCTGGGACGCAGCCTTGCCTTTGGCTGTTGCTCCCGGAGACCAAAACGGAGTGCGCATGGCAGCTCTCACGGGTGGAGAATTTGTCTTTACCTGGACTGACCAACGCAACGACGACCCCGACATCTATGCTCAAAAACTGAACATCGATGGTGATATGCTCTGGGACGATCCCTTCATCGTTTACGCAGACCAAGATCAAGAAGTTCCCGTACCGCAGCGCAATCCCAGGATTCAGGCTACTTCAGATAACGCTGCTGTGATCGTTTGGGAAGACAACCGCTTGGACCTCCAAGATGCTGATCTCTTTGCCCAAAAGCTTGCTGCTGATGGCTCCAAGCTATGGGGAGATAATGGCATTGCTCTCTCAACCGCTCCTTTTGCTCAGATCGGCCAACGTATGGCTGCTGATGACAATGGCGGCGTGTATGTCGTCTGGGATGACCTCCGCAATGGCAACTCTCCCAATGACGACATCTATGCTCAGCATCTCGATGCTGATGGCACTGCTCTGTGGGGAGCCGATGGCAAACCCATCTGCACCCAAGCAAATACTCAGTCCGGTGGCTTGGTCAAAGTATCTGAAGGCAATATTTTTATCAACTGGATGGACATGCGCAATGGCAGCGTGGGAATCTACTACCAAGTCTTAGACCCCACCGGAAACACAATGCTTGATGACGATGGTGAGCTGGTGTTTTGGGGCCTTAGCGGCGACACACCCAAGGGTCAATATAAGATAGTCCCCCGCGGGGATAACAATCTCATCGTCTGGCAAGACACTCGCTTTGCAAACCAAGGTGTGCGCATATATTACCAGATTCTCACCGAAGATGGAGAGACCCTTCTGGAAACCAATGGCCGCCCTGTGACTTTGCTTGGTGAAGGGAGTCAAAGAAATCCTCACGCCGCCGGCAGCCCTGATGGCCATGTGGCGATTACCTGGATAGACGACAGAGCCGGAAGCCCGAATATATTTGCACAGCTTATCAGCCCTTCTGGAGATCGTCTCTGGGGCGACAATGGCATCAAGATGACTGAAGATGTGCCGCTTGGCCAACGCGACCCGATGGTGAGTTATCACGATGGCGGCTTTAACTTCGGATGGTCAAATTGGAACGATTATGGCACAACTTACAGATATCATGTCTACGGACAACGCATCGAAGACGGAGTCAAGATGTGGGGAGCCGATGGCGTCATGGTCTCCTTTTTAGAAGGTGATGACCAAATCGCTAACGAGAACAGACTTGCCCACCTCGTCGAAGACTATTATGTCTGGAGCAGAGTGCATCCCGCATCAGGAAGTGAGTATGTCGAAGTTCGCAGAATGGCTAACGATGGTCAAAGCGCTCCGGGATGGAATGACGCCGGAATGGGCACTACTGAAGGGCTCACAGGATTGATCGTCAACCGCTCGCCTGTCGCCCAAGTCACTCCGCATGGTATCTATATCGCTTGGCAAGATTTCCGCACATGGATCATGCGATATTATGGTCAACACATCTCTTCTAGTGGTGCACGTCTCTGGAATCCGGAAGGTGTAAATCTTTCAGCGAGCCCGCGCGAACAAGAACTTGCAACAGCCACGGTGACAGACAATGGCATCATCACTGCATGGTGTGAAAATGTGGCCGGTAACCACGATATTATGGCCCAGAAGTTTAGCTTCACAGGTGAAAAATTCTGGGGAGAACTCGGATATGAGGTAGTCCAAAAAGACTCTACACAGTCCCACCCAAGCATTGTCAGTTTTAATGACAATGGCATGATGGTTACTTGGACAGACTATATGGCTCTGGATAGTGACATCTATTTTGACTATATCAACAACAATGGTGAGCTTATCCACGGCTCAGGCGGAGCAGTTCTAACAGACGCCGGCAAGGCACAGTATGAGCCCTTGGCGACCGTCATGAACAACAACGCATACGTGATCTGGGCTGATGGTCGCAGCAGTGGAAAGACGGAGATTCTCGGGCTATATGCTCAAAAAGCAAGCAATGCCACAGTCTCGATCGACTTCCCGGAAATCCCCGCTGCACCAAATCCCAAACTGGGACAAAACTTCCCGAATCCTTTTAATCCGCATACCAATATTGCGCTTAACATGCCGCAAAGAGGATCCGTGGAACTTAAGATCTACAACAGCAAAGGCCAGCTCGTCAAATCCCTGTTTACCGGAGATCTGGAGCAAGGTCTGCATAGCTTCACCTGGGATGGTCGCGACAACAACGATAGATCCGTATCCAGCGGAGTGTATTTCTACTCTGTTGAAAGCGGAAGCTACCGCGAAAGCCGCAAGATGCTCCTGATGAAGTAGTATAATATAGCAGCTCAAGCCCGGCTTTCGAGCCGGGCTTTTTTTGGCTCAGTACTTTGGCTCATGCACTCCACCTAATTTGCACAACAGACCAAGTGTGCGTCAATAAGCTCCAATACACTGGGATTCCCGCTTTATGCCACAATATTTGAGCTTGGTTTACACTTTTTGGGCGGATCGCGTAAGTCCTTATCTTCTCACCGCTTGCACACTTGAGCGGTGAGCGTCAAGTGAGGGAGGCATGTGCGCGCCATATGTATCAAGCGTTTAGGAGTGGTTTTTAGCTGCCCAGTCGGACTCCTGCCCGGCAAATGCTTATGGTTGGAGTATCATCTTGCTGCCAAACTCTCAACATGTAAGAGAGCTTTTTTTCACCGTGATTTTGGCTCTATGGCTGCCATCTATCATAAGTTTCTCCCTAGAGCCTCTTGGGTACAGCCCGAGAGGGATTGAGCAGAGCTCACGCAGGCATAGCAGCCAAGACCGGACGAATCATCAATAGCAGATATCGCTTGGGAGAAAATTCCGTCTCAGCAACGCTAGTTCGGCTCCCACTAAGAGTCCAAGAAATCTCTTGACTTGATATCCCCCTGCCAGCTATTGGGATATAGCATTAATAAGTGATAAGGAAACTAAATGGAAAACGAATCAAAGACCATAGTCCCGAGTTTTATTCGTAACATCATAGATGAAGATCTAAAGAGCGGAAAACATAAGTATATCATCACCCGTTTCCCCCCGGAACCAAATGGCTATCTACACATCGGTCATGCCAAATCCATCTGCCTAAACTTCGGCCTAGCCAGAGATTATGAGGGCAGATGCAATCTGAGATTTGACGACACAAATCCCGTCAAAGAAGATGTGGAATATGTGGATAGCATCATGCAGGATATTCGTTGGCTCGGCTTCGATTGGAAAGAGCACCTATATTTTGCCTCAGATTACTTTGAGAAGCTCTATGAATTTGCCGAATTCTTGATCCAAGAAGGCAAAGCTTTTGTATGTGATCTTAGCTTTGAAGAGCTCAGGCAATATCGCGGCACTCTCACGGTTCCAGGAAAAAACAGCCCAAATAGAGAGCGCTCAATCGAGGAGAATCTTGATCTATTCCGTCGCATGAGAGCTGGAGAATTTCCTGAAGGCAGCAAATCTCTGCGCGCCAAGATAGACATGACAAGCCCAAATCTAAACATGCGCGATCCGGTGATCTATCGCATCAAGAAGACCACCCATCATCGCACGGGCGATAGCTGGCAGATCTACCCGATGTATGACTATACTCATTGCATTTCAGATGCCTTGGAAGGGATCACACACTCCATTTGCACTCTTGAGTTTGAGGATCACCGTCCTCTCTACGACTGGTTTTTGGATCAAGTTCCAGTCCCTTGTCATCCGCGTCAGATCGAATTTGCCCGCCTAAATCTCAGCTACACTGTGATGAGCAAAAGGTTGCTTTTGGAGCTGGTAAAAAACGGCTATGTGGAAGGCTGGGATGATCCTCGGATGCCTACTATTGCGGGCATGAGACGCCGCGGCTTTACTTCATCCGCGATCCGTGATTTTGCAGATCGTATCGGAGTCGCAAAAGCTTCATCCATGGTTGATTATGATCTCCTAAACTTCTGTGTGCGTGAGGATCTGAATAAGATTGCTCTGCGTCGCATGGCGGTTCTGGAGCCGCTGAAGCTTACGATCAAAAACTACCCTGAGGGGCAGACAGAAGATCTTGAAGCCGAAAACAACCCTGAAGACGAGAGCACCGGCAAACGCAGTATCAAGTTTTCCAGAGATCTGTATGTGGAACGTGGTGACTTCTTGGAAGATCCGCCCAAAGGCTGGTTTCGCCTGGCTCCCGGGAAAGAAGTTCGCCTAAAACACGCCTATTACATCACCTGCGAAGAAGTCATCAAGAATGACGCAGGGGAGATCATTGAGCTGATCTGCACTTACGATCCCAAAAGCCGGGGTGGCTGGAGCGATGATGGCAGAAAGGTGAAGGGAACCATCCACTGGGTCGATGCCAAGACGGCAGTTTCTTTGAAGCTAAAGCTTTATGAGCATCTGTTTAGTATCCCGGATCTATCTGATATCCCCGAGGATAAGACTTATCTGGACTATCTAAACCCCAATAGCCTCAGTATCAATGACCAAGCTCTCGGAGAAAGCAGTCTGCAAGATGTCGAGCCCGGACAGCAGTTCCAGTTCCTCAGAATGGGATATTTTTGTGTCGACACTGATACCATAAATGGCAAACCCGTCTTTAATCGCGTCAGCACTCTCAGAGATAGCTGGGCAAAAAAACAGAATAAATAAGGGGTGTTTTACACATCCAAAGGAGTATGACTATGATTTACAAGGTAGTGCTTGTCAAGATCGACCATCGTGCCACTGAAGCTACCAGGGTTCAAGGAATCCTCACCGATTTTGGATGCAACATCAAAGTCCGCCTGGGACTTCATGAAGTGTCCAAAGAATTTTGCGCAAACGACGGATTGGTCGTCCTTGAAGTAGAAGGCGACAAGGCTGTTATCGATCAGATGATCGAAAAACTCAATGCCATTGAATATGTAAACGCAAAGCTGATCGAAATGTAAGCAGTCGTTTACAGCAACTTATTGAACCGACATCAGCTTTTGGTGTCGGTTTTTTAATACTAAAAAAGCTGCCGAGATTGCTTCGGCAGCTGTGCTTTAAGATGTTCAGGCTTATGGGGTGATTCTGGTGCCGGTCTTGCCTTCAAAGGCTTCCACGATCTTTTCAATCGATGTGATCAGGACTTCTGTGCCACCTCGTTTGATAAAGTCAATCGCCGCTAAGATCTTGGGACCCATGCTTCCCGCAGGAAACTGTCCATCATCAAAGTGCTTTTGAGCCTCAGCGACAGTCATGCTATCCAGCTCGACCTGATTTTCTTTGCCATAATTGATAGCGACCTTGTCCACACCTGTGAGAATCACAAAGAGATCAGCCTTGATGTTTAGCGCTAGAAGTGCACTGGCAAAGTCTTTGTCGATCACGGCGTCAATCCCTTCTAGGTTTCCGTTATCTTCGCGATAAACAGGGATGCCCCCGCCGCCTGCTGCGATCACGATCTCACCGGCGTGCACCAATTCGTTGATGGTGCGAGCAGGGATGATCTCGATCGGCATCGGTGAAGGAACCACTCTGCGAAATCCCTTTCCGGAATCTTCTTTGAGTGTCCAGCCCAAGCTGCGTTTGAGTTCATCGGCTTCTTCGGCAGTGTAGTAGGTGCTGCCTACGTATTTTGTGGGGTTTTTCATGCTGGGATCGTTTTTATCCACCACCACTTGTGATACGATGGTGATCACCTGCTTTTCGATGGCGTGTTCACGCAGTTTGTTTTGCAAACTCTGCTCGATCATATAGCCCATGGTGCCTTCGGTGGCGGCATTTAGCACGCCCAAGGGAAGAGCAGCGATGCCTTCTTTCTCGCCGGCTTCCTGCTGGCGCAGAAGATTCCCCACCTGAGGTCCATTACCATGCGTGATGCTGAGCTGATAGCCGCGGCTGATGAGCTCGACAATGCCATCCAAGGAGTCTCTGGTATTGGCAAATTGCTCTGCTATCAATCCCTTTTGACCGGCTTTGATGATTGCATTTCCGCCAAGGGCGAGTACGGCTGTCTTTTTCATAATTTGTCCTCTTTCCTAAAAGCTAAAGCCGGAGGTGAAGAGCATTCACCTCCGGTCATTACAATATGATACTAGTGTTTGTGAGCTAAGCTCTTTTCACACCAATCCTTTATTTCTTGGCAAAGTTTTCCAAGACTTCAGCGATAGTGGGCACGCCAATCTCTTGAAGCTCATATTGAACCTGGCAAGCCGGCTTTTTGATGTCCACAATGCGACGAAGGTCGATCGGAGTCGCGATGACTACAGATTCACAATCGGTATCGTTGATAGTCTTTTCCAGATCTTTGATCTGCTGAGGGCTATAACCCATCGCGGGAAGCAAGGTGCCGATATCGGGATACTTCTCGAAAGTATCTTTGATCTCGCCAACAGCCCACTCACGAGGATCCACAAATTCTGCTGCGCCATATTTCTCGGCGGCAACCATTCCGGCTCCAAAGGTCATTTCACCATGTGTGAGGGTGGGACCGTCTTCGACTACGAGCACTCTCTTGTTTAGAATCATCTCGGGATGATCAACAAAAAGAGGTGAAGCAGCGTCTATGATCTTGGCAGTAGGATTGATCTCACGAACGTTTGCACGAACTTCGTTGATATCCATCATGTCAGCGCTATCGATTTTGTTGATCACGACTACGTCTGCCATGTAGACATTGGTCTCGCCGGGATAGTAGCTGATCTCGTCGCCGGGGCGGTGAGGATCTACCACTACGATGCGTACCATTTCGTCTGAAGAGTAGAAAGGAATGTCATTGTTTCCACCATCCCAGATGATGACGTCGGCTTCTTTTTCTGCTTCGCGAACGATGGCTTCATAATCTACGCCGGCGTAGATCACGCTGCCCATCTGAATGTGGGGTTCATATTCTTCCATCTCTTCGATGGTGCAATTGTGCTTCTTGAGATCTTCAAGCTCAGCAAAACGCTGTACCTTCTGTTTCACAAGATCACCATAGGGCATGGGGTGACGGATGGATACGACCTTGAGGCCGCGAGCTTTGAGGGCTTTCACGACCTGACGAGTAGTCTGGGACTTTCCGCAACCGGTACGGGTAGCGCAGATGCTCACCAACGGCTTGGAAGTCTTGATGGTGGTATTGTTTGCGCCCATCAGCATAAAGTCTGCTCCGGTAGCATTAACCAAGGCGGCTTTGTGCATCACAGTCTCATATGGAAGGTCGCTGTATGCAAGGACCACAAGGTCCACATTGTGCTTTACGATAAGATTCTTGATCTCACTTTCGGGTTTGATCTCGATGCCATTGGGATACAGCTCTCCTGCCAGTTCAGCAGGATACTTTTTGTCATCGATACCGGGGATTTGGGTGGCGGTGAAGGCTACTATCTCATAGTCTTTGTTGTTACGGAAAAAGACGTTGAAATTGTGGAAGTCACGCCCTGCAGCGCCCATAATGATAACTCTACGTTTCATTTGAATCTCCTTTATTTGATTAGATTATTGTCGTTTATCTCAAGCTTTAAGATAGGCTTTAATCGTCAAGAAAAATCTTTTGAACCCCGAAGCCCATAGATTCTGATTTGGATTGCCGCCTTGGCGACACGCAAATCAATTGCACCACACTTTTCATATCAAGCAACGAAAAGCATGAAGCCCTTGACATATCGAGAACATTTTATTCTCATGTCGACAATCTTGAATGAAGTCTATCATCGAGTCTTTTGGCACAAGATAAGGAGTCATAATGAGAAAGCCCTAGAACATTTTGTTTGTAGTTCTTGCCACATGGAGCTTCTGCCCTGCCCACTTGCTCCAATCTACATAAGTTTGACAGATTCACGTTAGTTTGCCACTGATCAGCGGCATCGCCCGTCGTGGCCTTCCCTGCATGATGTCCAATGGGGATATCTTCTTCTATACGCACTATAAAGTCAGCAAGAAGAGCATCATTATACAAATTGATATCGAGCTTTCCAGCTCAAGCCACTCAGATGTCGCAGCTCCGCCCCTACCCGATATCAGTGTCTATCCCAATCCGGCGCAGATGTCACGGGCAAGCTTGAAGTAAACAACGCAAAGCTGGAAGGTCTCAGCGCCGGTATCAACCTCATCAAAGCGCGCAACAGACAGGATCTGAAAGCAAAGAAGCTTGTGCTGATACGCTAGACCCATGTGCTCCAATAGTTACCATCAATGATCACTCTTTCGAGGGATATGGATGATGACCATGCCGGAGCGCTATGAAACAAAGCCCATATCCGGACGATCGCTTCAGCGTCCTGTGATACAGAAAGTAGTCTAATGCCAGGCTGACACCCTCATAACGATAGAGCTGACGCTGCTTTTTCCT
>CALGPA010000126.1 GCA_937960795.1 uncultured bacterium
TCGTAGATTGTAGATGCGATTTGCCGCGCCAACTACGAACTAAGAACTACGAACTCTCTAAGTCCTTATTTTCTCACCGCTTGCACGCTCGACCGGTGAGCGACCGGTGAGCAAGGCGTGAGGAGCCCTATTTATCAAGCACTTAGGAGACCATAATCTCTTCAAAATTCATAAAACTGTCCATGACGGGCTGCAGCATTCTGAGGCTTACTCAGAAAAAAATTGTGGCTGGAGGGCAAGCTTCAAAGACTCAGCACGATCTCCTTAACAATCGCAGAAGACGCACATTGTGCTTGACAAACAAGATGCCAAGAATTAGTCTTACTACATGAAGAGAAATATCGAATCTATAGGAATACATGAAGCTGAGGAGATCAAAGATATTCGCAATAAAATCTTCAGTCTTCCTCGCACGGAGATGGATGTCTGCATCCGTAAGCTCAGGCATTATACCGAGAATAGAAGCTTTAAGCACAATAAGCCAGCGTATGCCGATGCTATGTTTACAATCGGTGAATATCTGGGCAGATCAAATCAGCTCGATGAAGCAGCTGAGATTTTTGAAAAGATGATACGATATGGCAAGACCAATAAGTTGAACGCCGTATATATCACCGCATTGTCAAATCACGCTCTTTGTCGCGCGCAACAGCATAACTTTCTGGAAGCAATCGACATCTGGAAAGAGCTTCTTGGAAAGAGGATGGATATCGAAAAGCGTATTCATCTGCTAAACAATATCTCGGTAGCCTATGATCGTCACGGTGATCAGTCTGCTGCTTTTGAATATGTTTACAAAGCCATGGAGGCTTGCGAAGATCATAATCAAGAGCGGCTGCTTATCTCGCCATTGATAAACCTAGGTACTTTTTATGAACGGGATTCAAAGCCGGAGAAAGCATTGGAATGCTGGTTGAGGGTTCTTGATTTATGTGATAAGTACGATGAGCACCGCTTTGTGAGGACTACTTCCAGTAATATCGCTTTGGCATACAACAGCCTCGGAAACAAAGACAAAGCCTTGGAATATGCTCATATCAGCTTGGAAGAATCTCGGAAATATGGCGTTGAGACTGATCTGGCAAATCCCTACAACAATATTGGCTTCATCCTCGAGACAGCTTATGAATATGATGAAGCTTTGAGATACTATAAGAAGGCAAGAAGCCTCTATGAAAAATCCTCCGCTAGATCAGAGCATGCAAATTGCATCGTGAATTTTGCCTCTATCTATATGCAAAATAAGCAGTATGATAAGGCCTTTCGCAGTCTGGAAGAAGCCCTGGCAGTCGTGGATCCTGATATCGGAGTTCCCGTCATTCAGAGGATCAATGGCAAGTATGCCATGCTCTATGCAGCTATCGGTGATTACCAAAAAGCCTATGAATATGAAAAGCAATGCAGGATCGAGACATCCGAAGAGATGGCAAGGCTAAAGTCATTGAGCATCCCACGCAGAGAAGCGGATTTTTACAAAAATAAGATTGCCAAGCAAGCCCAGAAGTATGTCAAACAAAACCGAGAGCTCAAAAAAAGCAACAAGATAATCATCCGAACTACCAAAGAGCTCGAAGCTGCCAATCAGAAGTTATCCGAAAGTGTGGAAACTTTGAATTGGATGGTCTCCGTGATCTCTCATGATGTACGTGCGCCCTTGGCAAATCACCGGCGAATGCTTGAGATGATGAAGTCAGAAGAGATTGATCCAGGTGAACATCAGGAGATCATTGCCCTCATGCATCGCAGTTGTGGCAATGTCTACAAGCTCATTGATGGGATCCTCGATGGGATCCGACTTCAACGCAAGAATATCAGTAGTGATGCGAAGCTGAACCGTATGCCATTGGTACCGATGCTCAGGTCAGTCGAAGCTATTTATAGTCATATTGCTACTCAGAAAGCAATTGAGCTGCGCATTGAAGCACAGGATGAGGATATCGAAGCCGTGATTGATGAAGATCTCTTTAAGATAGTGGTGCGTAATCTGCTTAATAATGCAATCAAATATACACATTCTCATGGCTGGATTCGCATTGAGCTTCAGAAGGAAAAAGAGAAGATCCGGATGAGCATTTGTGATAATGGCATGGGCATGGATAAGCGCACCATCGAGGATTTGGTTTCCGGCAAGGCATCTGAGAAGAATCGTGACAAGGCAAAAGATGGGATTGGCTTGGGGCTGTCCCTATGCAAAGATGCCCTAGCCAGAATGAACAGCCACATGGAGATTGTGAGCGAGATTGGCAAGGGGACTACTATATCAATGCTGTTTGACGCTTAGAGCTTGAGGATTTCCCTGATGCTCCGCTTGAGGAATGGCGTCCTGAGAATGATATCATCAGCAAGCTTCTTCTTTGTCTTGGGGGCATATAGCTGAAGCTCATCTTCAAAGATGCAGTACATAAGGATTCTTCGGTAGAGGATAAAGCTCTCGATCTTCTCAAGATCACTGATCAGGCTCGGATAGTGCTCTAGATATGTGTTTATAAAGGGCTTTAGGAAAAGCTCATCCAAGCTCTTTAGCCGGGATTTGTGGCTTGAGTGGTAGGCTATGCGTGAGTATTCGCTATAGATGGCATTGGCGATGTCTTGCACGAAGAAATGTCGGGTTGCACGATCAAAATCAATCAGATATAGGCCATCGTCGGACATGAGCATGTTTTGAGGATGGATGTCATTGTGGATCATGCCGAACTTTGATTCAGACGCTGAGTAAGAATCCAGCTCAGCCTTGAGCTCTTGCCACACAGCTTTAAGGGCGGGCTCACTAAGCTTGTCTAGGGCATTGCTCCATTCTTGGTGCCAATTAAGAAAGTCCTGAGTGGAAGCCTCAAGAGGAGATGGTGGCTTTGGGTAATCCTTGGCAATCCAATGGATTCCGGCAATGAGCTTTGCCCAATCTTGATAGTATTCTTTCAGATCATCGGGGGCAATATCAGTAAGGGTTGTGCCGGGGATCATGGGCCATGCATAGAGCATGCAATCGCATTCGTCAAGGTGGAAGCACTCAATGATCTTATCCTGTGGTGAGCGCAAAGGGGAAAGCACGCGGATCCCGGCTTTGTGAAGAAACTCCGCATATTCAAATCTTTGGAGCATAGCAGAGTAACTGTGGGCGGTGGGAGCGCAATCTATCTTGCACAGATATTGTGTATCAGATCTATTGAAGTGGAAAATGGAGGCAGTGGAATGTAGGTGACTCTTTGCGAAGAAAGTCCCGGGCTGGTCAAAGCCATAAATATCAGCCGCGAAAGAGGCTGCTTTGCGATAGCGTTTCGGCATTTAAACCTCCAAATGAAATGGCGGAGAGTCAGGGATTCGAACCCTGGGTACCCGCAAGGGCACAACGGTTTTCGAGACCGCCCCGTTCAACCGCTCCGGCAACTCTCCACTATGTGTTCAACGTTTATTGCGAAAGAAATCTGTCAAGAGCAAAGAGCAATCTTCAGCTAGTATGCCACGGCTGAGCTTTGGGCTGTGATTGAAGCTTTTGTCTTTTAGGGTATGGTATACGGATCCCGCGGCACCTGCTTTGGGATCCGAAGAAGCGTAGACTAGTTTTCCCAATCTGGAAAGGATGACCATGCCGCTGCACATCAGGCAGGGCTCAAGGGTGACGTATAGACAGTAGTCAAACAGATATTTAAGTCCCATGGCTTGAGCCTGATCCAAGATCAGCTTTTCCGCATGAGCCAAGGGATTTTGAAGTTGCCGAGTGCGGTTGTGATCACGAAAAATGATCTCTCCGTCTTTGACAAGACAAGCTCCGACCGGGACTTCATCCTCCGCCGCAGCAAGCTTTGCCTCATCTAGGGCTATTTGCATGAAATATTCGTCGGTCATGGATTTACAAAGATCTGGATTTTGGCATTCTCAACTTTGTCTTGCATCCATTTGTCAAACCAGTCGGGATCCAATTGTTTGACATACAGTTCGCGGAGCCTTCCCGGCTCAAGTCTGGCTCTGCTGTCTTTGTAATAAGCCCTCGGTATAATGATTATGTGATAGTCTCCGATGCGGTCGGGTTGCGGACTCTTTTTCTCCAGGTGTCTACTGATAGCCTTGATGAAAGCTGTATCCAAAGAAAGATCTTCATATTTGCTGAAGATTCCGCCACGGTTATAGCGGCGATGAGTATAGTCCACTGTTAGCTCGGGAATCTGTAGATCAGTATGGACACTGAGGAATTCTTTGGCTTTTTGTGCTGCCAGGTGGTGCTTGCGCTCCTCGATAATGGTCTGCGTTATGCTTTCTCGCACGTCTGAAAGCGGGCGAACTCTGTTAACCATGTTTTCGGTGAGGTAGAAGACTATCCAGCTACCGCTGAGGTTTGAGTATATCGGATCGAGGAAGTCACCTTTTCTGTGGGAATTAAGCTGAGAGTTGAGGCTTTCCACTACAGCCAGATCCGGATGCCAGATGTCACTTTGGGTGAGTCTTTCCAATTCTATCATATCAAGATCCAGCTCACGCGCTGTTTCGTTCATGCCAAATTCCCGCGCAAGATTGATTGCCCCTACAGCTCTGCTATATTGAGAATTGATGGTAGTAGGCGCCAAGATGGGCGGGATCTGAAGTGCGCGATAGCTGATCATGGATTTGCTGCGTTGGAGCTTCTGGTAGATGGTGAAGCCGTTTCCAACTTTGATTGGTTTGCTAAATGCATTATCAGGAATGTATTCCAAGATGTCCAAAAGCTGCTTGTCCAAGTTTTCCACTCTTACAAAGCCTGAACTGAAAATCTTCAAGCCGGGAATGTGGCTTTGCCTTTCGGTTACGATGGTCTCAAAGCGCTTGTTTTGGGTGACTTCATAGTAGATACTGTCTGTGACGGCTTGAGTGTAGATCCTGTCTGCATCATCAGGATTTACCGGAATGCTGATGTATTGGATCCCATAAATAGGTTCAAGGGCAAAACGCTCCATATTGCGCTGATAATAGGCTTGGATCTCGTTGTCACCAATGACGGGTCTCATGTCTTCCGGGTCAAAGACCAATAGGTCAAAATCTGCCCGACTGACCCCGATCTCATTGATGATCTTGGCGCGGCGGGACTTCTGCACGTTTTCATCAATCAGTTCTTCCTTGAGCTTCTGGATCGGAACATAGTAGTCAAAATAGTTCTTACGCACCGGGCTCATATTTACAGGGCTGTCATAGCGGATTGACTGGTAGTAAAGATCATGGTCAAAACTGCCATTAAGCTTCAATGCCGGTGTGTTTTCCAAGTATGGCGGGACATGGGCAAGAAGGCTGTCGATGACTTCTTGTTCTGTCACTTTGATGTCATACTTCTTGTAGTGCTCAGTGAGAATCACGTGTTTGGTGATGTTTTTCCAAGTCTCATTGAAAATGGCGTTTCTCTCTTCATTGCTTGGAGCGCGCTGCGCCCTCATTTGGAAGTTTGCTGTATGACCTTGGTAGGATCTCACAAACTCCGGGTATGCGATGCGCTGACCATTGATGATGCCGGCGCTCTCGCCTCTGGGACCGGAACAGGAAGCTAAGATGATTCCTGTCAGAATAAGTAAAAGAATGCGTTTCATGATTCTCCTAAAATCTCATTTTGTATATCAGAAAGGATTTGCCAAGCTCTTTTTGGGCTGGTATCTTCAAGGTCCAAGTCCTTAAGCTTACTGATGATATCCTCGTGTTCACTTGCTTTATTGATCATGACTTCAAAGATTTCGAGTTGTGGAGTGGTGCTACTTAGCTTCTTGCGTAAGCTGGCAGTGAGTCCCTGGGGGCTGATCTCATGCTCTTCCAAGTTGTTGAGAATATCTTGGGCTCTTTTGATCACTCTGTTTGGGATTCCTGCCAATCTGGCGACTTGGATGCCGTAGCTTTGATCTGCGCCTCCGCGCTCAATCTTGCGGATGAAGATCATCTGTTCATTGTATAATTTTACCGCGACATTGTAGTTCTTGATCTCGGGATAGATGTTTTCAAGCTCGGTGAGTTCGTGATAGTGGGTAGCAAAAAGGGTGAGAGCTTTGAGTTTGTGGTGGATCTGCTCTATGATGGCCCAAGCGAGGCTGAGGCCATCAAAGGTGGAAGTTCCTCTGCCGATCTCATCAAGCAGGATCAAAGAATTTGCAGTGGCAGAGTTGAGAATGTTTGCCGTCTCAATCATCTCAACGAGGAAGGTGCTTTGTCCTTGGGCGAGGTTATCGGAGGCACCTACCCTGGTGAAGACGCGGTCAAAGATCGGTAGTCGCATGCGTTCTGCCGGCACAAAGGAGCCCATCTGGGCAAGGATGACCAAGAGTCCCACTTGTCTGAGATATGTGGACTTACCTGCCATGTTTGGGCCTGTGATCAAAGCGATCATGGTCTGAGGATAATCAAGCAGTGTGTCATTTGGGATAAATTCTGCTTCACCCATAAGCTTTTCTATTACGGGATGGCGCCCTGACTCGATCTTCAGATCTCTATCAGAGCAAAACTCAGGTCGGATATAGCGGTTTTGCCAAGCCAGAAAGGCGAGTGAGCTGAATACATCGATCTCGGAGAGCACTTCTCCTAGAAGCTGCAGTCGTGGCAATTGGACAGCGATCGATTGCCTAAGCTCCTTATAAAGCTCATACTCCAGATTCTTGATCTTTTCCTCACTGGACAGCACCTTGGCTTCAAACTCTTTGAGCCTGGGTGAGATATAGCGCTGGGAATTGACCAATGTCTGCTTGGCGATATAGTAGTCAGGAACCTTATCTTTGTGAGCGGCGGTGACTTCAAGGTAGTAGCCAAACACACGGTTGTATCCTACCTTGAGGCTGGATATGCCGGTCTTTTGCTTCTCATCTTCTTCCAAACGTGCTATCCAGCTTTTCCCATCGTGGATGATCTCGATCAGCTCGTCCAGATCAGGATCATATCCCTTTTGGAAGATGCCGCCATTGGTGATGGTAGAAGGCGGTTTCTCACAAATGGCAGATCCGATCAATTGGCTGATATCGTCGTATGTATCAAGCACAGAGATCCATCTCTCAAAGAGCGGCTCGGAAAAGGCTTCCAAGCGAGACTTAAGCTCTTTTGCGCTGATCAGATAGCTATCCAGTGCAAGAAGTTCGCGAGGGTTGATCCTTAAAGAACCCAGGCGTGAGACGATGCGGGAGATGTCGCCGATCTCTCTTAAGCTGATCCTGATATCCTTAAGATAGGCAGTGTTTGCGATGAAGGCGGCGATCAGATCTTGGCGTGCCAGAATCTCTTGAGGATCAAGCAGAGGATGCAGAAGCCACTGATTCAGCAGCCGGCTTCCCATCGGAGTCTGAGTCTGATCCAAGACACTCAGCAGGCTGCCATGTTTGTTCCCATAGCGGATGCTGCGGGTAAGCTCCAGGTTTCGTCTGCTGATCTCATCCAGTTGCATATAGTTTGCCAAGGAATAGTAACGCAGACCTGAGATATGAGAAAGCGGGACTTTGTAAAGCTCCATCACATATGCCAAAGCTGCTCCGGCAGCAGTTGCTCCGGCTGCTTTGTCATGAGCACCAAAAGGCTCTAGGCTATTGACGCCAAAGTGTTTCTTTAGCAGTGCCTTGGCTTCGGCGGGTTGAAACTGCCAACTATCGAAGATGGTGATGGTCGGAGCATACTCCAATCTTAGATCTTTGATATAAGCTTCATTTGTGGAGCTATCTACAAGGATCTCGGCGGGGCTGAGGCGCAGTAGTTCGTTTGTTAGCTCGCTTGCTTGAAGCTCGGTAAACATAAATTCCCCTGTGGATAGATCCAGATGTGCCAAGCCGCATATCTTGGCCTTATCGGATCGAGAGACTGCCGTGAGGAAGATATTAGCAGAGCCTTCTAAAAGGTTTTGATCCAATACTGCTCCGGGAGTGATGATCTCGGTTACTTCCCGTCTGACCAGACCGACTGCTTTTTTAGGATCTTCGGTTTGTTCACAGATGGCAACCTTGAGACCGCTTTTGATCAGCTTATCCAGGTAGTTTTCCAAGGCATGATAGGGAAAGCCTGCCAAAGGCACGGGATTTGCATCATTCTTATTGCGAGTTGTCAGCGTGATATTCAGGATCTTAGATGCAGTGACCGCGTCCTCAAAGAAGGTCTCATAAAAATCCCCCATGCGAAAGAGAATAAGCTTATCCGGATGGCTGTCTTTGACGGCCATAAACTGTTTGAGCATCGGGGTGAGCTTGGGACTATCCATCAGTGTTGCATCACAAAGTTGTTTATGTCGTTTGCCGATAGTTCTCGCCTGGCGAAGCTCATCTCCTCAGCTTTGGCAAAGGGACCAGCGAGAACCACCCATGTGGTGCCGGCTTGGCTATCATCTTCAAAATATGAAGCCGGGATCTTCATTTCTCGGATGCTTCGCACGAGTCCCTCGGCGTTGGTTTCCACCGAGAATCTTCCCGCTTGCAGGTAGTTTCCGCTAGTGGGCTTGATAAGCAGCTTGATCGGCTGATTGGCATCTATGGGAGGAAGTGGCGATTGCTCTGCCACCACGACTGTATCCTTGATAGTCGTAACGGTTGATTCTGAGGCTGTGGCAGCTGTCTTAGGATCCAGCTTTAGCTCTTCATATGGATACAGAAAACTCAGATCCAAGGACGGAACTCTGCTTCGTAATGAGAAAAGCCTCTCTTCGATATCAAAAGCAACTTGTGAATACTTGTTTAGCTCATATCCTTCCTTATATCTCTTAAGGGCTTCAGCACTGTTTCCCAAGAGCTCATAAGTATATCCTTCTTTGTATCTTAGATACTGAAGATCCAGCTCTTGAAGGCGACTGACCTTCTGAAGGCTTGAGAGCGCGCTCTGATACTTCTTTTGGGAGATATAGCTATCAGCGATGAGATGCAGAGCAGATTCAGAAAGTGGCGCGGGATCCTTTAGCCTAAGATAGTTCTCCGCATTTGCGATGGCAGCTGAATAATCATCCAGCCAATAATGGGTGACCGCGAGCCAATAGAAGCGCTGGATGATCTCAGCAGAATTGATGCGCCTCAAAAGTGTCTGTGCGGTGGGGATATCACGCTCGAGGATATGGATTTTGGCGGCTTCCAACATACTAAGCTGTCCATGATGAGTCTGTGGATAGCTCTCGATTGCTTGGTGAAAGTCTGTAAGTGCTTGATTGTTCATGCTTTGCATAAGCGCGCGATAGTAGAGCAACATGGCGCGTTCTTCATCGCGGTTTGGCTTTAGGTTTTCAATGCTGTTTTGAGCTTGGGCGATGTTTCCGCTTTCATAGAGTTCTTTGAACCTGATAAAGTCCCGTCTCGGTTGCCCCGAGAGAGACACAGCAGTCATAAGCAGGACAATGATTAAGAGCTTTGCCATGTCCTGATCAATGCTCCTTCATAATCCATATCCGGTGCTTCAATGGCGTAGCGATAGTTTGGCTTTGTGTGAGCCACTTCTTCGTTCTCCTCATTGCGAATCTTGCCGATGGTCAGGCTAAAATCCTTGTTCATATCCGGGAAAATCACTTGGATTAAGTCTCCCAAGCTTATCTTGTGACAAGCATCAAAGTACAGCATATTATCTTGATGTGCAATTACTTTTCCACAATACTGACTTTCTGACGTGTAGGCAGGATCTTGTGATGCTTCCACAATGCCCGCGGAGCCTGGAGCAAACTCATAAAATCCTTGCCAATAGGGGCGATGGGAGACGCAGAGCAGCTCTTTATGAAGTCTTTCCCAGAGCTTTGTATCCGTGGGATCGGCATCTTTTGCGGCTTTATAGACTCTAGTAATCTGAGCCACATAGTATATGCTTTTCATCCTTCCTTCGATCTTCCCGGCATGGATGCCGGCGGACATCAGCTGAGGCATCTTATCAAGGAGGCAGAGATCTTTGGAGCTGAGGATATGAGCGCCATATTGATCTTCTTCAATGGGGAAGAAATCCCCGGGTCGTTGCTCTTCTGTGAGAGCCCAGTTCCATCTGCAAGGCTGAGTGCATGCCCCACTATTTGCGCTGCGATCGTTTAGGTATGAGCTCAAAAGACAGCGTCCCGAATATGCCACACACATTGCGCCATGGATAAAACACTCGATTTCCAGCTCCGGAAGAGCTTCTTTGATCGCTAGGATCTCAGCAAAGCTCAGCTCACGTGCAGGCACGATGCGTTTGGCTCCGAGCTGATGCCAAAAGCGTGCTGCATATAGCGAGGTGACATTTGCTTGAGTGCTGATGTGAATGGGGATTGAGCTATGTTCTCGCACTATGGAAAACACACCGGGATCAGAGACAATGACCGCATCGATATCGGTGCCATCCAGCCACTTAACAAAGGCAGGCAGCTCTACATAATCCGGGTCTCTGAGATAGGCATTGAGAGTGAGATATAGCCGACTGCCATGTGCATGGGCAAATGATATCGCCTCAAAAATCTCATCCATATCCAGGTTGCCCGCAGATGCCCTGAGCCCAAACTGTTTGTAGCCACAATACACTGCATCTGCGCCATACAAAATGGCATATTTGATTTTCTCAAGGTCTCCGCCGGGGGCTGTGATTTCCATCAATTACTCATTGAGTTCAGCATATCATAGTTTGATTTTGACGCCTTCATCTGTTTACGCAAGGTCTCGATTCCTTGGATGGGACTGATGGTCTTGAGATATTTTCTGAGCACATACATGCGGTTGATCTCATTTTTGCTCAAGAGCAATTCTTCCCTTCTGGTTCCGGACTTGACCAAGTCAATGGCAGGATAGAGGCGCATGTCGGAGATGCTGCGATCCAGCACCAGTTCCATGTTTCCGGTGCCCTTAAACTCTTCAAAGATCACCTGATCCATCTTGGAGCCGGTATCGATAAGAGCTGTGGCTATGATCGTGAGGCTTCCCGCTTCTTCGGTATTACGAGCAGCGCCAAAGAATTTCTTGGGTTTGATCAAGCCATTGGCATCAATACCGCCAGAGAGCACCTTGCCGCTGGAAGGAGTGATATTGTTATAAGCTCTGGCAAGACGCGTGATGCTATCAAGGACGATGACCACATCCTGACCAAGCTCGATCATGCGCTTGGATTTTTCCAGGATAATCTCAGCCACGTTAGTGTGGTTTTTTGGAGATTCATCAAAGGTGGATGATATGACTTCGCGATTTCCTGGCTTGAGCACCTTCTTCATCTCGGTGACTTCTTCCGGGCGTTCATCCACCAAAAGAACGATGAGATATACTTCCGGGTGGTTGCTTAAGATGGCATTTGCAATGTCTTGCAAGAGAGTGGTCTTGCCCGTCCTAGGAGCTGCCACGATCAAGCCGCGTTGTCCTTTGCCGACAGGGGTAAAGAGATCGATGATGCGCGTGCTATGGTTATCTTTGTCAAATTCCAGATTCAAGCGTTCGGTGGGGTAGTAGGGAGTAAGTTCGTCAAATTTCCGAAGATTCTCCAAGCTTGAAGGCGACATATAATTGACTGCATCCACACGCAGCAGAGCGAAATACTTCTCTCCCTCTTTGGGGGATCTGACCGGACCCGAGACCATGTGACCATTCTTGAGGCCAAAGCGGCGAATCTGGGTCAGAGACACATATACGTCGTCCCTACCGGGTAAATAGCTGTTGTTTGGGAATCTTAGGAATCCAAAGCCGTCATCCATGATCTCAAGGCATCCGGTGACAAAGGCCAGTCCTTCTTGCGCTGCTTGGAATTCATACATCTTAAAGATGAGCTCTATCCCTTTATATTGACTGTATCCAGGTATTGACAATTTTTTGGCGAGCTTCGTGAGCTGCACTTGACTCATTTCAAATAGATCTTCTTCGAGAAGCATCATTTATCTCCTTTTTTCTTGTGTCCGATTACTAGCAACCTGGAAGCACTTGCACAGCCGATCTCCTTGATCCGTTTGATAATCTCATGTCCTTCGGATTTTAGTTCGGCAGGGGCATCGATGTGTTCCAGCCTTTTAAGGGTTGTATGACAATTGTTGATGAGTCCCGAGCAGACTTTTGAGTCCTTTGGGTCATCTACTTGCGGATAAAAATCTATGATCTTCTTTTTTTGAAGATGCAATTTGCGAATGACTTTCTCAAGCTCGGCTTTATCTAGGGTATGAGAGTGATACACGCCGCTGATACTGTCTACTTTGGCTACCCAATGGTGCATGAGAATATGTGTGTTTTGCGCCGGACTTTGATCTCCATCTGCATACATCTCGGTTAGGATAAAAGTCCCCCCGGGCTTCAGCACTCTCATCATTTCAGAGAAAACCTTATCCTTGTTCTCGAAATGATGAAGAGAATTAGCTGTGCAGACAGTGTCAAAATGATCATCTTCAAAAGGCAAATCTTCAAGGTTCATGCGATATATTTCCACATCATTTTCCGGGAAAACCTTCTGCGCATAGTCCACGCTCTTCTCTGATACATCCACACCGATTATCTTGGAAAAACTTCTTAAGTGTTTCTTGAGAACATTGATGAATTCACCCTTGCCGGTCGCAGCGTCCAAAACCACGCCACCATCAATCTGGTTCAAGATTTGGAATACTTCTTTCACGGCTTCAACCTCGCTTGTGATTATTCTGTGATTGGGATGGCTATAGCCAAAACCCGTACATATAGCTGTAAAGATTGTATTTGATTATGAATTCAATCTTTTTCCAGTGTTCATTTTTCGTCAAGATAAATCCCTACCAGCCATCATTTTTTTTGCTAAATGTATAGAAGTGAGGCCATCAATCATGGACTTTGGGTGGCATAGAAGCTTGCTTCAAAAAAGATCTTGACTCACACAAAGCCCTTTGTACTATTGGAAAAAAGAAAAACACATGGGAGATGATATGAAAAAATACATCCTTCTGCTTCTAATCCTGAGCTTGGCGACCGTATCGGCTTTTGCCCAAAGAAAAGCTCTGGTGATCGGAAATTCAGGGCATGGCAAACACAGCCTGAGCACCAGCCTAAACGATGCCCAATTGGCAGCCGACGCTTTCTTGGCGATTGATTATGATGTGACGCTACACAAAGATCTGACCTATCCGGACTTTCTGAAGGCAATCGAAGATTTTAAGGCAAATCTTAGCATAAACGACGTGGCCGTCTTCTACTATGCCGGCTTTACAGAGCAGGATAGCGGGAGAAACTATCTGATGCCATATGTGGATGCCAAAAGCAAAACTAGAGACATGGAAGTTATCAGCGTGGATGTGGCTCTGGAAGCTATCTCACGCGCCTATAGATCCTTCATGATCCTAGAGGGGCGCCAGATCGGGAAGTCTTTCCCGAAAAGCCTGTGCAGCAAAGACAAGGGCCTGGCTGAGATCATCTATCTTCGCCCCAATCAGGGCTTTGCCATGGCCAATGAAGCCGGTGGGCAGCTCAAATCCCAAGGCGACAAATATAGCATATTCACATACACGCTCTTTGATAAGATTACGACAGGAATGATCGACTTTCCGGTGCTTATGGAAGAAACCACGGAAAGCGTGAAGGCCTTTACAAACAACAAACAAATACCACACTGGCAAAGCACGCTAGATGCGCCATTTAGCTTCTGGGAACAAACCCAAGAGCTCAAGTTTCCATTTCGCCTGCCCGGATACCGTTCTTTGGAAGGCGGCGGAAGCTATAACTTCTAAAGCTGATAAGCAAATATTTATACAGCCCCAAAAGATAACTTTGGGGCTTTCTTTTTATCAACGAGGCGGTGCCTATGGTAAATGCCAAAGATCCCGGATACATCTCGCTTCGCTAGGTGCTCCGGAAAGACTAGTGTAGGGCTGGTGTTGAGGGTAGAAACTTGCGCAAAACTCCAGCACTCCAGCTCTCCAAAACCAAATCATAAGAATCCGTCAAATTAGTTAAACCTGCGTTCAATATCCATTGATCTTCAGCGCCCAAACGACACCACAATTCTACATTGTAAATCCTAGGTTGTAGATTCAATTTGCACAGCGACTTCTAAACTCTCCATCCTCAATTCTCAATCCGATTTGTGCAACAACACCCTAATTGTAGATCGTA
>CALGPA010000127.1 GCA_937960795.1 uncultured bacterium
ACCCTTGTGATCCATGCGCACATTATAGTTGTAGCTTAGGCCGGAATACCAGACGGTGGCGGGAGCGCCAAGCAGCTCGTAAATTGGGCGGCTAGAGACATTCCAGGTGATCGAGGGCAAGCTTAGATTGGCAGTGTCGTTGACCAAATCCTGGTTGTATAGAGCGCCGGCGTTAAGGTATGTGGTGCCGATCGGCTTGCGATATGAGACGCTGGAGCTCAGTCTTTGGGCAAGAGATTCATCCACCAAGTCGCTGCCTTCCCAGATGCGTTTGTTGCTGATAAAATCCAGTGATACATCCAAAGCGGACTTTTCGGGAAGATCATGGTGATGATTTGCCCGTAATGACCAATCATACTGAGTTCCGGCATTGTTGATGTTCTTTTGATAGCTTGCGTTGAATGAGCCTGTATAGAGATAGCGTTTGATATAGCTCGAAGAGAGCTTTGCCTTCCATCCCGTTTTTTCCATGAGATCGATACCGGCAGTGAAATCTGCAAACTCCTTGTAGGGATAGTATACAGCGAGATCACGGATGTATTTGCCATCCACATTGTTGTAGCCGGGCTCAGGAATCAAGAAGCCTGGGTGGCGCCCACGTTTAATGCTCATTGTGATGAATGGGAAATAGAATATCGGCATGTGATTGACATATGCTACCACATGCTTGCCGACCACTTTGTCGCGCTGGTAGACGCGCATTTGCCTCGCCCAGAACCAATAGCTGGGGTCTTGCAGATCGCAAGTGGTGAAGCTGCCGCCGTCTATATCATAGGTGGAAGAGCCCACTTTACGAATCTCATCGCCGGCATAATAGCCATTTTCGATATAGCTCTGTCCCTGATTGAGATAGCCTGTCTGACTACGCATGTCATAGCGGACGTTTTCTCCGATCAGGAGCTGTCCATCATCTTGCATCAAGGTGACGCCAAAAGTGGTGGCTTGCTCATTCTTCAGATCCAGATATAGGGAATCCGCCTGAATCTGAGAAGCACCATAGTCAATGGAGGTGTTTCCAAAGAGCCAGATCTGTTCATCGGAATAGTATGCCCTGATGCTGTCTGCGGAATAAAAAAGCGAATCCAAAGTCCCGGTCGGATCCATCACGATATCCAAGCTATCTGCAAAGATGGCAGGATCAAAGTTGCCGAACTGAGGCTCTACGGGCACAGAGATCGGCTCATTTATGCCGTCTTCTGCAGAAAGCAGGGCAATCAAGAGGATGGCTAGCAGGACTATTATTCTTTTTTTATTCATCGTAGATTAACTTAAGATTTGCAGAGCCGTTTTCCGTCAAGGATTTCTAGCCGCCTTGAATGTGTGAGCGATATAAGCCGTTGTTTAGCCGGTCTTGACACCTTGAAGACAGCATCTCTTCCTGCCTGCAAATCTCTTTGTACGACGATCCGACAATCTCTTCTCGTGTCAATCAAAAAACCCGGAACCATTTGGCTCCGGGTCTGGGGTCTATACTTTGATTGTGTTATCTTCTTCCGCTCAGTTTTTGGGCTGTGCGCTTCTCTTTCTTGGTGGCGTGAGTGAGATCAATCACCAAGCTGCTGGAAATATAGATCGAGGAATAGGTGCCAATGATGACGCCAAGGCAGATCGCAAAAGCGAAGTCATTGAGCACAATCCCGCCGAACAGATAGAGCGACAGAGCTGTGATGAGGGTGGTTCCGGAAGTGATCACCGTGCGAGAAAGAGTCTCATTCAGAGAGAAGTTTATCACTTCATCAAGAGGTTCTTTCCGGCGAATCTTGAGATCTTCACGGATACGATCGAAGATCACGATGGTGTCGTTGATGCTGTATCCGACAATGGTCAAGAGAGCCGCAATGATCTGGATGGTGATCTCCTTGCCGGTGAGGGCAAAGATTCCCACGATGATGATGACATCATGAGCCAAAGCTGCAATCGCCATCAAGCCAAAGAGCAATTCAAAACGGAACCAAATGTATATAATCATCAGGATCAAGGCGATCACGACCGCCAGGATTGCATTGGTCCGCAGCTCGCTGCCGACTTTGGGACCTACTTCATAGATCTCCTCGATCACGTCCTGATTGATGTCCCTGCCTTCTACATGCTTGGGGAAATTCTCGGTGATGATGCTAAGAATCTCGTTTTTGGCGTTTCCCGAAACTTCAGCGTCCGCAGTTTCGCTTTTGATCTTGATCATAAAGCTGGCATCCTGAACGGGACCTACATGCTGGATCTCTGCTTCGGGATAGCCATTATTCTTGAGGACATTGCGAAGTTCGTCTATCTGAATGGGCTCGACTGAGCTATCCAGAGCAGTGAGGTTGACCTTGGCTGCTACGCCGCTGGTGAAATCAATGCTCCAGTTCAGTCCACGAGCAAAGAGACCGATCAAGCCGGCTACTATGAGAATCAGAGATATCACATAAGCTATCTTGCGATACTTTACGAAGGGGATATTGGTGTTGTTAAATAATCTCATCTTTCTCTCCTATATGCTCAAAGACTTTTTGGTGCCGGTCACGATAAAGGTGTCGAAGATAGAACGGACAAAGACCAAGGCACAGAACATCGAGCCGATGATTCCGATCGTGAGAGTGATGGCAAATCCGCGGATGGGCCCTGTGCCAAACTGGTACAAGACGGCTGCGGCGATTAGAGTCGTGATATTGGCATCCCACACGGTGATTGTGGCGCGTTTGTATCCTGCATCTACAGCAGAACGAGGGGTCTTGCCATGATCAAGCTCTTCACGGATTCTTTCAAAAACCAGCACGTTTGCATCCACTGCCATACCAATGGTCAGGATGATTCCGGCGATTCCGGGCAAGGTCAGAGTGCCACCAAATGCGGTGAGCATCGCCAAAACAAAACCAACGTTGAAGATCAAGGCAAAATCCGTGATCAGTCCGGATAGCTTGTAATAGAACAACATGAAGACCATCACGATCGCCAGACCGATCAAGCCGGCTGTCGAGCCACTGCGAATGCTGTCTGAGCCCAAGGTTGCGCCGATTATCGACGTGGAAGCCGGGCTGATGGGAGCAATAAGATTACCGGTGTTTAACACGATGGAAAGCTCGTTTGCTTCCGATGTGGTGAATCTTCCGGTGATCTGAGCTCTTCCGCCACCGATGCGCTCTTGGATGTTCGGTGCAGAATAGACGACTCCGTCAAGAACTATGGCAAGACGTCTGCCGACATTATCGGCTGTGACGCGCTCAAATTTGCGAGCTCCTTCGCGTTTCATTTCGATGGAGACATAAGGTTTGTTTGCGATGCGAGGATCTGTCGAGGTGGCTGAACCATACTCGACTCTGGCTCTCGCTATGTCAGCTCCGGAAAGCTCGACCGCTGAGGACAGGACATGAATCGGGCGATCAGCGCGAGGGTTCTCGGCATTTGCTCGCTCCAAGGCCAGCTGCCATCCTGCAGGAATCATCTGCACAAAATCAGCATTACCAAGCAGCTCTTGGACAAGACGAACCGAATCAAACTGAACTTCATAATCCATCTGACCGGGACGAATCAAGCTGCTAAAGATGCCTAGATCCGAAGAAGCTTCATCATCGGCTTCTTCCAGAAGCTCTCGATCCAACTCTGCAAGTTCTTTAAGAGCAGGGAATCTATCGAGATTGGCATTGACGTTTGCATCGATTGAATCGAGCACGCGTCTTGTCTCATCAGGATTTGCCACTACTTTAAACTCAAGCATAGCTGTTTGTTTGATCAGATTCTCTGCAGCCTGAAAGTCACTAACTCCGGGCAATTGAACCATGATGCGATTCTCTCCGAGCTTCTGGATGGAAGGCTCGGCTACTCCAAATTGGTCGATACGTTCGCGGATTATCTTGATGTTTTGGTCTACCGCGCCGCGGGCATCAGCAGCAGAAAGCTCGGAAGTGTCCACTTCCAAGAGGATCTGCATGCCACCTTTGAGATCAAGCCCGAGCTTGAGCACGTGATTGGACCACCACCCAGGCAGATTCGGGATTGCCAAAGGAGCCAGATAAAATGCTGTCACGCATATGAATATGATTATTGAAAGACCACGCCAGGAAAATTTCTTCATTGGCTTTTGCTCCCTTTCTTATTAATTTTCACTTAAAAATACTGTGTCTGATCCAAAAGTCTGATCAGCCGCTATCCGTCAAGACATTTTTGTTATACGCTTATCAAGCAAATCCGCTCAAGTTGAGCCGGATACTAAAGCTCAGAAGCTCAAGCTAATCAGCTTCCGGGTTGTCAGAATCCATTCCTAGCTTTGATGCGTCTTAAAACCTACGGCTTTGTTCTCGTTTTGCCCCTGCACCTTCACTTCGCCATGTTGCTTCTCATATGCATCCATGTTCTTCTGCAAAAGCTGCAGGAGCTGCTTGGCATGACTTGGGGTCATCACTACTCTGGAATAGATCCTTGCATCAGGCAAGCCGGGTAGGATCCTGCCGCAATCCATGATAAACTCGGATGGTGAATTTGTAATCATGAAGAAATTTGCATAGATGCCTTCGCCGACCTTTTCGTCGATCTTGAGATTCAGCTGTTTCTGTTGTGGATTTTGATTTGCCATGGTATACTCCTTAGTCTGTAATATCTTGTATCTTCACTATAGTGCCCGTGCTTGAGATTTGGGTATATAGTTTTTGATAATGTAATGACTGCCTGCATATGTCGCTATTTGCGAGGATAATCAGGCGTTCCCGCGCTCTGCTGAGAGCGACGTTTAGCTTACGATCGGTTTTCCCTTCACTATCCAGAGCTTGAAGGCTTCGTAGTGAGCCCTGATTCTTTAGGGGAAAGCAGAGAATGATCAGATCCCTTTCGGAACCCTGAAATCTCTCCACCGTGTCGATGGTGATCCGAGGAAGCTCCGCGCGAAGAGCATGGATCATGACGCGATATGGCGCCACAATTCCGATCTCCGCAGAAGGATTCTGCACAGCTCCGGATTCCCGAAGTGTATTCACAATCTGCTTTACTGCCAGGATCTGCCGCTCATCCAGATAGTCCTTCTCAGAAGGGGGGCAATCCACCCAAGTCAGACGCTTTTGCAGATATCTTGGAACAGGATAGTCCGGCAAGGGCTCCATCTGCCGAGGCAATATCTCTGAGAGTTGATCCGAGTAATATGGAGAAACTAGTTTGGCTATCTCTTGATGCATTCGGTAGTGCCCAGTGAGCATACAAAAGTGCCGATTCCAGCCTTTGTTTTTATATACCCGATACAATCTCTCCATAAGCGATTGATTGATGGCATCATAGCAGAGCCCGTCCAAGGGGCTGGTCTTAAAAGTATAATCAAGCGGTGTCTGCACACTGATAGCGGGAAGCTGATTTTGGTCCCCGATAGCGATGCATTTGGTAGCGAGATCCATCAGAGGCAGCGCTGAGCTTTCCAGGATCTGTGATGCTTCATCTATGATCATCTCATCCAGATCACAAAAACATTTCAGATCCTTATACCAACTGATGGCGCTTTGGATGGTCGCCACGTAGATCCGGTTTTCCCTGAGCAAGTCCTCTATCTCATGATAACGCATCTCTTGGATCTTTGATGAGAGCAGCTCTTCTTTGACAAGCTGAGAGTTTCCCGTGCGCAAAAACGGGACATTGCGCTCTCTAAGACAGAGGCAGATCTCGTCGACAGCCCGATTTGTGAAGCTGAGTATCAGCAGCTTACGATCTGTATTAACAAAAAGATTCTCCACATAGGAGCCGATCAATCCTGAGGTCTTCCCTGTGCCGGGAGGGCCTTGGATGAGATAGAGTTCCTTGGCAGCGCGCATCCGTCCCAGAACTTTTTCCTTTTCGTCCTTAGGCTCGGAATCCACCGCTTCAGCTTGCGGTTCTCGCAGCCCAAAATACAAATCCCGCCTATCTTTATCCATCTCCAAGAAGGAGGTCAAAGAACTAAAGGGCGCATAGACAAAGCTCTCAATCAGATCATGCTCCAAGGCCCAAAGAGCGTCCTTAGCAAATGCCCGATGAGTTCCTCCTCGCAGGGAGACCAATAGGCTCTGTGGCGTGATCTCAACGAGGACACCACGCATTACTTCCTGATGCTCCACCGATCGATCCTGTCGGTAAACCAATACAATATCGCCTTGGCGAAAGTCTGTGCTTGCGCTGTTTTCACAGGGCTTGAGCTTGATCTCATTTTGCTCTTGGGAGATGAGCGTGAGATCTGTGACTATCTTGCCTGCTTTCTCGGCTCTTGATCTTCGCCACAGGGCATTGTGCCCAAGGCTGTCGACCGATGCATCAGCGCCAAGCTTGACATGCCAGATCTCTCTTGCTGCCCGTTTTATCCCTTCGCAAAACCACTGGTATTCATAGTTCTCTATCCCCTTAATAAGCTTCTGAAAGCGCCCTAATGCTGTGCGACTGAAGACGCTGTAGCTATCCCCGCTTTGTTTGATCAGCCAATCAAAGAAAAGCTGTGGTTCTTCACATAATAGACGCATGATGCCCACGATTCTGTTTCGGCAGTGCATCAGATTCTGCTCCAATAGCGGCATGTTTGCCACATTTCTCAGCGGCTTCTGAGCAGCGCCTGAGTAGAAGATGCTGCTGGTGCCGAGCTTGGCATTGCCATAGGCACTACGGATGATCATGTTATAGGCGACCACCTGATATCTTTGCGACGGCCACACATCATGAGGATGCGGCTTCCCGCTCTTGAGCTCACAGATGCTAAGCTTCTTGTTTTGATAATACAAAAGGTCGAGCCGACCTTGCAGACCATATTCCGGGCAGAGGAAACTGGGCTCCAGAAGATGCTCATAATCCCGAATTCCGGCACAATAATCACGAATCACAGGCTGATGAATCTTCTCGATGTCATGGTAGATGCGTGCTACCGCGGCAGAGCCAAGGGCGGTCAATGGGATTGCCATGGATCTCATCGCTTGTTTAAAAAGATCCAAAAATTCTTGGCGGGGCTGATGAATCACTTCATCAAAGATGCTGTTTGCAATCTTGCCCAAGAGCATCTTCTCGGATGATGCTTCGCGAAAGATCCTGCTGAGAATATAGAGCTCAGGATAGGAGCTTCCTTCTGTCATACATTCCGCCACGGATGAGGCATCAACCAAGAAGTCGGGCTCCAAGACGACCAAGCTGCGGGGGTTGTCGATAAAATAGTTTTCCTTCCCGGCAACTTCGCTTAGATAGTGACAATTCAGGTTTGCATAGCGCCAGAGACTCGGCATGAGGGTGCTATATTTGGCCTTCGAGGGATTCTTGGCATCATCGCGGAGTAGGATGCTGACTCCGACGCCGTCTTCCGTCACCGCATCAAGCTCCAATCCACTGACTCTTCCCGCATTCATATACGGTTTCCAGCTTTTAATCAAACAGGCAAAGCTGCGTTTTTTTGACTTCGGCTTTTCCGCAAAAGGCAGAGCATCTTTGAGCCTTTCCTCCAGCTCCGCGTGGACAAATCCTTCACAAAGATGCTGCAGAAACCGATATATACACAAAGCCCCGGATTCCGCTTCTGCCATACCAAGATCAGTTGCATCCGAATGAGCGGCTTTGTTTGCCAGAATGCGAAGCTTGTTTGTCTGATCCACGATCTGCTCCGGAAGGGGACTAGTATCGTGATAATATTGCATGCGGGCAAAGAGTCCGTTGAAGCTCTGCGGGACATCACAAAGCAGCTCTTTGTAGATCTCCTCTAGGATCTGCCTCTCAAAGATAAGGATAGTTCCGACACTTTGCTCTGTTGACAAGATCTCCAGAAGTCTTTGTGCCAAATCAGCAGCCCGAGCAAGATCCATCTAAATATCGCTATCCTCGCCCCTGTCAAAGAAGGCTTTCACAAAGCGTACAGCACTGAAGTTTTCGATGTCATCAATGCCTTCTCCGACCCCAAGGAGGCGCACCGGAATACTCAGATTTTGTTTCACATTAAAGATTATGCCGCCCTTGGCTGTGCCATCAAATTTCGTCAGCGCGATGCCGGTAAGCTTGATGGATTCGTCGAAGTGCTTCGCTTGGGATATGGCGTTTTGGCCGGTGGTGCTATCCACCACAAGGATCGTCTCATGAGGAGCATCAGCACAAGCTTTTTTGATGCTGCGATCGATCTTTGCCAGCTCTTTCATCAGGCGTTCTTTGGTGTGCTGCCTTCCGGCAGTATCGATCAGGACGACGTCATAAGCTTTTGCCACGGCTGATGCCACTCCGTCATAGATCACTGCTGCAGGATCCCGATCAGGCTCGGAGCGGAGGATCTCCACTCCCGCTCTTTCTGCCCAGATAGCCACTTGCTCGATTGCCGCGGCCCTGAATGTATCGCCTGCCACGATCAAGACCTTCTTACCTGCTTGGGCAAAGCGATTTGCCACTTTCCCGATCGTGGTGGTCTTGCCGGTGCCATTGACGCCCACAAAGGCGATCACGTGGGGCTTGTGATCCGGGATATCAAAGAAATCAGTCTCATCCTCAACGTCTTTGAAGAGAAGGCTTTGCATGATATCCACAAGATAGATCTGCACTACTTCGGGATCGGATATCTTGTCTATTCGGATCTCTTCTCTGAGCTCTTCCAAAAGGCGTACAGCCATTTCTGCGCCTGTGTCGTTTTTGATCATGATCTCTTCGATCTCGTCAAAAAGCTCTTCGTCCACGACCCCGCGAACCTTGATTACTTCGGATATTTTATCTATGAATCCGGATTTGGATTTGCTTAGTTTCTCACGTAGGTTTTTCAGTTTGCTCAACATGGTTTACTCCGTTTCCTTGTGATTCTCATTGACATCTTAATACTGTGAGATAAGTTTGCAACATGGGAGATGTCGTCAATGAAAATTATCCCAAGGCATGACTCCCGACCATATAAACACAATGAAATTATCGAGGAACCATGAACAGATTTAGGATTCAACACATCTTGATTGTAGTCTTCCCGATCTTGGGAGCATTGGTCAGCGGCATCCTTCAAAAGGAAGATCCCGCTCACAGTGGACCCCGCCTGATGCATATCGGCATTTTTATCAGCATTTATATGGGCATCATGACCCTGTTTTTAAGATATCTGGGCGGCAAATACAGCTACTATCTGGGCGCTTTCTTGGCGCTAATCTTTAGCATTCCGCTTCACATCGCGCTCAGCTCCCCGATCAGCATCTTCCCCATTTTGCTGCTTAATCTCGCATATGGCTTTGTCAGCATTCTCATGATCCGCTATCTTTTCTATATCAAGACTCTCTTTCGGATGCGCACTTTGCTTTTGGGCGCAGCGGGGGCTCTGTGCTTTGGATTCTATCTATCTGCCATTTATAGAATGCTCTCCATCCCCTTGCCGGCGGATTTCTGGAGTCCGATCTTGATGTATGGTCTGATCCTATATGTTTTTATGGGTTTTGGAATGTCCATGGCTGATCTGATGCTTCTGCGCATTGAGGTTGGTCAGCTTCGCAAGGGAGATGAATCTACCAATGATTAGTGACAGAGATTTCTTTGTGGTTGAGCCCGCTGAAGGCTCTCTCTTAAATGATGTCTTTGCCGATGAGCACGATCTCTATCTCGAGATCGGATCCGGCAAAGGAGAATTTATCTCCCGCTATCCGATCAGCCACCCTGAATGGAATTTTATAGGCATCGAAATGAGCGAAAAGCGGATCCAAAACTGCCTTCGCAAGCTTAGTGTGGATCGCAATCCAAACGTCCGCCTAATCAGAAGATATGTAGACGCACAGATCTCCGGCTGGTTTTCCAAAGCAAGCCTATCCGGAGTTTTCATCCAACACCCCGATCCGTGGCCAAAGCGCCGGCATCACCGCAGACGCCTGATCCAGCAAGACTTTCTGGATGCTCTGGCAGATGTCCTAAAACACAAAGCCCAGGTTCAAGTCTCGACAGATCACGCCGAATATGCAAATTGGATTTTGGAGGAATTCTTGCAAAACCCACACTTCAGTTCTCTGCAAGACGACCCCATCCAGATGCATCCAAACCTGGATGATCACATCGTCACATGGTTTGAAGAGGAGCAAAAACGCCAAGGTTACCATCCTCACTTCATGCTATTTGAGCGAATCTAAGGAGCTGACATGCAATATGATTTCAGTAGCAATCCTCAAGTAAATCGAACCCTCAACGAAGTGGTAGACACGATCTCAAAGATGGCAGAAGATCAGCTGAAACACATTCAGCAACTCACCAAGATTGGGCAGTCCCTCTCCTCAGAGACTGATCTCGACAAGATCTTCGACATGATCCTTGACGAGGGCGTAGCTTTCACCAAAGCTGATGGAGCCACCATATACAAGGTCAACGACGATGCTACTGCCTTGGATTTTGAACTGGTCTACAATGCCACTCTTTCCACCCGCCAAGGCGGCTCACATGGCAAAGTAGATTGGCCTGCCGTGCCTTTATATGACGAAGATGGCAATCCCAAGCTCTCGCATATCGTGTCTGCGGTCTATCACAAAAAACACAGCTTGGTCTTTGATGATGTCTATGAAGCCAAAGGTTATGACATCAGTGGCACCGTGAGATTTGATCAAAGCACAAACTACCGCTGCAAAGCCATGCTCACTATCCCGCTCAAAGATCATGAAGACACAGTCTTGGGCGTGATCCAATTTATCAATCCCATCGACGATGATGGCCTTGTCACCAGCTTTAGTCCTGAGCACAAAGCCATGCTGTCGTCTTTGGCATCGCAGGCTGCCATTGCCCTCTCAAACCGCCGCTTGATCGGCAGCTTGGAAGGACTTCTGATGGAATTTATGCGATCCATCGCCGGTGCTATCGAGCGCAAGAGCAAATACAGCTCAGCGCACATCACCAGAGTAGCTCAACTCACGGACATGATGGCTGAGCGCATCAATCAAGATAGCCAGGGTTCCTTTGCCGACGTGCATTTCTCCGATGACGAACTCAAAGAGATATCCATGGCGGGATGGATGCATGATGTGGGTAAGATCATCACTCCGGAATTTGTGATGGACAAAAGCACAAAATTAGAGCGCATCATGGATGGCATCGAGATCATCATCCAACGCATCACCACTATGAAGACACTGCTCAAATACATCCGCCATAAAATGGATAAAGCAGAATACACAGTTTTTTGCAAAGAGCATTTCCCTGCCCCGATGCAAGAAGATCCCTTTTTGTATCTGGATCAAGTGGCTGCCTTCATCCGGGATCTGAATATCGGAGCAGAATTTGTCAGTGATGAAGATATCGCCCGTATGAATGAAATCGCTACGATCAATTTTCGCTATGAAGACATATCATACTTTGTCCTAGATGAATCAGATGTCGAGAATCTCAGCATTCGCAGAGGAACTCTAAATCCCGAAGAACTCAAGATTATGCGAGCTCATGTATCTGTCACTTGGGAGATGCTCTCAAAGCTCAGCTTTCCCAAAAAGTATAAGAACGTAGCATTTTATGCCGCTACTCATCACGAAGCTCTCAATGGAAAAGGATATCCCAAAGGGCTGGACAAAGACGACCTCCCGCTACAATCTCGGATGATCGCGGTGGCAGATATTTTTGAAGCCCTCACTTCGGCAGATCGCCCCTACAAAACACCCAAAAGCCTCTCTGAATCACTGGGCATCATGGCAAACATGGTAAAATTCGGACACCTGGATAAGGATCTGGTGGATTTCTTTATGGACAGCGGACTCTATATGCAATACGCTCACGAATATATGAAACCCGAGCAGATAGACAACCCCAATATCACAGAAATCAAGAGTAAATATCAGCTTGGCTAAGATTCCACTTTACTTAGCGCCCCTGGCGGGATACACAGACCAAGCGTTTCGCAGATTGTGCAAGGATTTCCGGGTGGACTTCTTGGTGAGCGAAATGGTGAGTGCCGATGGCCTGATCCGAGACAAAGCTAAGACCGTTAACTATGTATATTTTACTGATTATGAGCGCCCCTACGGCGTGCAGATTTTCGGATCCGATCCACAGGTGATGGCAAAAGCTGCTGAAACGCTCATCTCTTTCCGCCCTGATTTCGTGGACATAAACATGGGCTGTCCGGTCAAAAAAGTAGTAAAACGAGGAGCAGGCTCTGCCCTCATGAAAGATCCCCAAAAGGCAAGCGAGATCGTGCGCGAAGTTAAAAAAGCACTGGGTGGTGCCATCCCGCTCTCTGTCAAGTTTCGTAGCGGATGGGATACGCAAAACCAAAACTATCGGGATTTTGGATTGATGATGCAAGACGCGGGAGCTGACCTACTCTGCTTGCACGCACGCACTCAAAAACAGATGTTTTCAGGACACGCCAATTGGGAGCATATCCGCATACTCAAAGAAGCGGTATCGATCCCTCTTATCGGCAATGGTGATGTAGACAGCCCGGAATCTGCTCAAAGAATGATCCGTGACACCGGCTGCGACGCCATCATGATCGGCAGAGGAGCCTTGGGAAGACCATGGCTTTTCGGACAGATAAAGGACTACTTTGACACCGGAAACTATAGCCCCGCTACCAAGGATATGATCTTTGATACAGCACAGAAGCATCTGGAATATGCCCTCATGTCTAAAGAAGAATTTGTGGTAGTGCGCGAGATGAGATCTCAGCTCTGTCACTATATCAAAGGTATGCCGGGAGGCAAAGAGCTGCGCGCCAAGATCAACCACGCTCAATCCGCTGATGAAATCAAGAGCATGATCCAGGAATTTTTGCAGTCCAGTCTGTGAGCATAATGCCCAATAATGGCTGACGGTCA
>CALGPA010000128.1 GCA_937960795.1 uncultured bacterium
TCCTTATTTTCTCACCGCTTGCACGCTCGACCGGTGAGCGACCGGTGAGCAAGGTATGAGGAGCCCATATTTTGCAAGCACTTACGAGCGGGATTTTGTGCTAATGTCCATTGCATCATCCCCGCATGGAGGCTCCCACACTGATGCTTCAGGATGAAGCATCTACTATAAGGCAGAAACCAGCTTATAACTATAAATAGAACATAGCACCCAAAGCAAAAGATCGAGCCCCCGCATTCGAGGGCTCGATCAGCTATTATCAGGATGCTTTCTAGCGCATCACTTTTTCTTATTTTGCCAGCACCATCTTCTTGGTGGAGCTATATCTTCCGCTTACCATGCGATAGAAATAGACTCCCGTGCTCACAGCGCGCCCACCGACATCTCTTCCATCCCAGGATACTTGGTAGTAACCGGGTTGATCGTGGCTATTTACAAAGCTGCGAACCATCTGACCTTTGAGGTTGTAGATATCGATGCGGACATCACCTGCGTCTTTCATGCTATAACGCAGGTTTGTGGATGGATTGAAGGGATTCGGGAAAGCGGCAAAGAGCTTTGTCTCGAGCGGAATTTCAGGGATTCCGGGCTCATCACCTTCAGATAGGATCGTCACGGTCAAGGGACCATAATACTCGATCTCGCCTGCAAGGCTGACGCTTTCCAGCCAATAGTAATATGTAGCTGATTGATACACTTCATTATCCAGGAACTGATACTTGATCTGAGTGCCATTTGTCTCTCCATCTTGGATGAGGGCACTATTGATGGTGAGCGCGGTGATCAGCTCATTTACTTCACTACGCAGAACATTGTATCCGGAGTGATTGGTCTCAGATTCCACTGTCCAGAGTATATTGACATTCATTTCGGAAGTGAGCATCGCCGTGAAGCTAGAGAGATTGACCGGGAGGGTCGCTCCGGCTTCTGTGGGGAAGACTACCACGAGATCTCCGGCGGCTTTGGAAGCCAAGGAGAAGACTACCGATGTAGCATCCCAAGAAACGACCTCATCGCTTGTGGGTGTCATGATCACCCATTCACCGGGAAGGATCTTGTAGGCTATCTGCTCCGGACTAAAGCCCAGGTTGTGGTTAATTGTGATCGTAGCACCACTGAAGTTTGCACCGGACAAGCTCAAGCTGAGTCCCGCATTGGGAAGATCCGCATCAGCGTAGCCGGCAGAAACTGAGACTGTTCCACCACCGCTTAGATTGGCGATGTGAATTGAGGGATTGAATATGATTCCTTCTTCGGGTTCTATCTCAGTCTCCAACTCAACTTCTCCATTATCTATATCAGCATAATCTACTCCATCATCAATGAGCAATCTGATATTATCAACAACAGCCGGCGGTTGATTGCCTACACTAGAGTCATTTCTCCAAGTGAAGACTATCCTTTTGCTGGTTCCGGCAAATTCATCCGGAAGGGCTATTGTTTCTGTTTGAACAGATGTAGACAGATTGAAGAATTCAAACACTCCCCCAGAAATCATGGATCCTGGCAGAGGCATCACCGACAAATCTACGATACTCACTTTGAGATAATCATATCTCGTGAATGATCCCTCTCCATTGCAGAGCCAATCAAATTTTAGAATGAAATCCGTTGCGTCTGCGGGAAATGCGAAATCTTGGTAGAAGTGAGAGACAGATTCTGCAGTAACATCGTATTCCCAGCTGGTGCCACCGTCTTTGCTGACATAGGCTGCGGATGTGCCCTCAAAATCATCATGTGCTCCCACATGCCACTGATTTGTTTGGCCATCATTGACGACAATCCAATCACCCCAACCAGAACTAAATCCATAAGCATATGGGACTGTGTTTAGGATCACGCCCTTACCACTAAGATTGATATCGTGAACTGCTTTAGCGCCTGTGTTATCGGTAATCTGAAGTGCAGCAGTTTTGTCACCTTCAGTCGTAGGGGTAAAGCTCACGGTGATCTGAGCAGTCTGACCGGCTGTGAGGCTGATGTCTTCAGTGATGGGTGAGAGAACGAAATCTGCGGCATCTTCACCGGTGATAGTAATGTCTTCACTATCTATCTCAAGGGTCGCCCCACCGGTGTTTGAGATGGTGAAGCTCGCTTCAACCGTGTTGTCCAGCTCAACTAGGCCAAAGTCCTTTGACTCAGGATCAATGGCAAAGATGGGAGCTGTGGGGGTTTGGCGGATCAATATATTATCTACCATGAGGTCGTTGTCACCATTGCCAGAAACGGTAGATTCGCCGTAGAAAGCGAAGTATTTGGTTCCTGTAACTCCAGTAAGGGGGATGGTGTAGTTAGCACCGATGTGAGGGATATCATTGAATACCCACGGCGAACCGGTGTTGTTCCATTCGCGCAGGATGGTGGGATTGGTCATTGTGGGTGTATCGCTCATGATGACCATGAAGCGATCATCTTCCTGCGTTCCGGTGGGAGGGGTGGTGCCGCCAAATATCACAAGCCCGGCATCGAACTTCAGCTCATATCCATCTGCAGGGATGGCTATGGGCGGAGTTACCAGCCAGCCATAGCGAGTGGTGCCATAGATATTGATCTTAGCAGCTTTGTTGGCCGGAGTGGTCACGTTTAACCAATCATCTTGCACCCACTGCGCGGTGGTGCCGGTAGGTGTGGGATAGAGGCCGCTCAACTGAGACCAGCCTGCTACCGGCCAATCTCCGGATACAGTGCCGAAATCAACACTATAAGGGAGATCATAGATGGTGGGGTCGCTCATCACGGTAAAGCTACGTGCGGCAGGAGCATCACCGGTGCCGGCAACGTTGAAGGCTTTCACTGTCCAGTAGTAGGTCACATCCCAATCCAGAGGGGTGGTAAGCGTATAAGGAGAGGTTACGTTGCTGGCAAACAGAGTGCTGCCATCAACTGTATCTAGATATACGTTATAACCTGTAGGTACACCACCGGTTGTCGGGGCAGTCCAGCTCAGAGTTGGCAGTATGCTTTGATTCGTAGCTGCGTTGGCAGGAGATGACAGTGTGACAGCTTCCGGAGCTTCCAGAACAATGGGTGGCATTACAACGTTATCTATATAATAACTTACATACGTCGAGTTAGCCCGGAAACCCAGATAATATCCTTCACTCGCTTTGGAACCCAAAATCGGAGAAAGTTCCACGTCAACCTGTAACCATGTGTTGGCAGTAGGTGCGGTTAGGGTTTGCAATACAGTCCAGTCACTTCTATTCTGCGAATAGATAATGTCCAGAGTCGCGCTGGTACTACTAACTCTTCCCATGAACATAAGGTGATCACCATTCGCTATATCAAGTTTTGGTGTGGAAAGAATGTAGGGGCTAGAAGAAGTTCCATATTTATACGCAGATCCAGTTCCAGCAAAAACAGTTGTTGTGCTTCTACTCCAGGTTCCCGGATTAGCCCAGCCTGCAGGTGGGAAGGTGCTGCTGTCAAAACCTTCAAACACATAGTTGTCAGGATAGGCATAACCCGTGAGGGCAACTTCATAATCTACCGACGCATAGGTGATTACCAGTGTCGCGGTCGTGTCGCCCGCGCTCTGAGGGGTGAAGATTACGGGGATAACTACGCTTTGTCCGGTGGTTAAATCTGCCGGCAGATTGACACCGTCAAAGCTGAAATCTTCAGAATTATCACCGGATAATCTTAGATCCTCCGCTCTGAGACTGAGAGTTCCTCCGCCGATGTTGGTTACCGTGACATTCTGTGCAATCGAAGCTCCGCCGGATATGGTGGTTGGGAAGGCAAGTGA
>CALGPA010000129.1 GCA_937960795.1 uncultured bacterium
ACTGGTTTTGGGTTGGTAGTAATAAGGCAGATACGTGCGCAGCGACACCCTAATTGTAGATCGTAAATCGTAGATTGTACATTCAATTTGCCGCGAAATGGCCGCTAACTGCGAGCTAAGAACTACGAACTAAGAACTACGAACTACGAACTAAGAACTCTAAGTCCTTATTTTCTCACCGCTTGCACGCTCGACCGGTGAGCAAGGGGTGAGCAAGGGGTGAGCGAGACCTATTTTACAGGCATTTACGTTACCGAAACCCATATGCACAGCATCTGCTGACTCAATTCTTACGTGTAATCATAGCCAATCGAGCTGAACCCATGTGAGTAAAGCCGGGCTTTTCTATAGAATTTGCTAAAATTGCAATCCGATGGCCATCCCGCTATTCGGGCTTAGTGTCACGTCCATTTCATGGTTTGTTAGGGCTTCGATTCCTATCTCAAAGATGGCATAGATTGGAGATATCTTAAGGCGAAGATTCCCGCAAAGCCCACCATGTACGATAGTCTTTGTCTCAAAATCCTTGTTGAATACATTCTGGTCATATATGGAGGCATTTATTCGAGCTGATGCTGTCGCTGTAAAGTATCTGCTCATCTCACTGGATGCCAAGTAGGAAAATTCACCCCCCAAGGATGAATATCGATTAACATAGTTCTCGCCATTTGCCATATGATTTGACTTCCCTACCATGAAGGTGATGGTCGGCAAAAAGGCGTGATACACATTGTCACTGTGATGGATTAGGGATTTGATGCCGATTTTGCCGCCTCTGCAAAGTCCAGTTTCATAGTATCTCGCATGAATGTCTAGACGTTCGTTGATTGCCAGTCCCAAGCGATATCCTGAGAGTAATGAAGCGCTCAAATCGTTGCTATAGAAATCATCATGCTCTTGGACATAGGTAAGTTCCTCGTCAGTAAGAAAGAATCCTGAGCTATAGTTCGGGGCGACATTGAGATACACATCTGCTTTAACGCGGTCGGGATACATTGGTTTGGCAGTATCAAGAGTGCTGATATCCATCACGGCGCAGCCCGCCAGACATATGAATATGACAAACAAGAGCATTAATTTCATTTACAAACTCCTTTGTAATTGCTATTTCTGTAAGTCACCGCAAGTCGTCAAGACAATTTGGACTCAAGTCCGCAGAATTGCAAGTGCCGGGATGGCGCTAAACGGTTTTAATTTGGCGTACTATGTCCGTTTCACAAAAAAAGATTGACAAAAATGCATGGCTAATATTTTGTGATCAAACTGCTGCGGGGTGTAGCGCAGCCCGGTTAGCGCACTGGTTTTGGGAACCAGGTGTCGGAGGTTCGAATCCTCTCACCCCGACCAGCGCTTAAGCCGATATACAGTGGGCGTTTAGCTCAGTTGGGAGAGCGCTTGCCTTACAAGCAAGATGTCAGCGGTTCAAGTCCGTTAACGCCCACCACTTCTTTTTTGGAAGACATAGGAGACCGATGAAAATAGCTATCACAGGCGCCAACGGTTTCGTAGGAAGCACCCTCATTCGCAGCTTGCAATCCCAGGATTTTGAGCCGGTAGCATTGCTGCGCCGAGCCGTCGATATACCCGACACTGAAGTCCGCGTAATTGATTTTTCCAAGCAAGCCGAGATAATCACAGCTCTATCCGACATTGATGTCCTAATCCACAATGCAGGAATGACCAAAGCACTTTCCGCCAAGGATATGCTTTCTGCAAATGTAGGGCTTACGCGGCAATTGATTGAGGCTGTCAATCATCTTAAGCAGGATATCCGTTTCTTCTACATCAGTTCCCAAGCAGCTTCCGGTCCTTCCGGAAAAGATCTGCCAAAATCCGAAGCAGACTCTCTTCATCCCCTAACCACCTATGGTAAGAGCAAGGCTATAGCCGAGCGCATCATTCGTCGAGATTGCCGCAAAGACTATTGCATCATCCGCCCATCCAGCGTATATGGTCCCGGCGACAGGGACTTTTTGGAGCTGTTTAAGCTTTGCTATCGTGGATTCAGCCTCCATATCGGGAAATCACATCGCCCATTGAACATGATCTATAGCGAAGAATTGGCAGATTTTATCACTACTGCGATTATAAATCCTAAGAGCAAAAATGAGATATTTTTTGCTACAGACACATATGTTTATAGTCATCATGAGATCGTTAAGGCGATATCCGAAGCCATGGGCAAGAAGAATCTCGCCATCACCATCCCCGAGACAATTGCAAAGGGCATCTTTAGCATCAGCGATTTTTGGGCACGGATCACCCGACGTCCAAGCATCCTGAACCTGGAAAAATTCAAAGAAATCACAGCCGATGCCTGGACGGCTGATCCATCCAAGGCCAAAGAGCTTTTGGGATGGCAACCGGAGTCAAAGCTCAAACAGCAAATGAGGGAGACCTTTCAATGGTACAAAGAAAATCACTGGCTCTGATCTACCTGCTTCTTAGCTTGGCTTTGTTAAGCGCTGTGGAGCCTGAAGTGACAGATAGCCAAGCATCAGATCTGATGGAGCTTATTGATATGCCCGCCTCAGCGGAATCAGACACATTGACTCTCCCGACCGAAGACAGCTTTCTCTCTGAGAAAGATATCATTGAGGAATTAGATCTGCAGGATCTTATCGATCGCATCGATCGCTATCGCCAAGAGACATATCCAAACTCCAGATATTTTGAGCCTATCTCGACACCATCGTCTGCCACGAGCTATCGTCTTGGATTTGATTTTGCCGGTCTGCAAAATGAGCCAAGGGATCTGATGAGCTCCGGATTTGCAATCCCGGGCACCTTTTTTCAAAGCTGGATCTACCAAGGCTACTTTTCACAGTTTCACACACTGCACCACGATGCATGGGGCATGGATGCGAACCCCGAAATCTATGACTACCCTGTGAGCTTATCGCGACTGGAAGGATCTTTGGGGGATTATGACAGCCGCTATGCTCTAGCCGGTTTTGCCAAGGCTGATCTCTTTGGAATCTCGGGCAGCAGCATGAGATTTGATTACACCCTTTTTAATGGATATTGGGTGGACTCTCCCAATAGCGGCAACTCCATCAAGCAGTTTCTCAGCTATCGATATCAAGATTTCCTTTTTAGTCTGGACATGGCTTCATATCACAAGGATGGTGGGAGTTATGAGCTCAAGCCGGCATACTGGCATCTGGGGAATTTCCGCTATGAGCACGATGTTACTCAGTTGATCGCAAAAGTCGAGCACAAACTGCTGAGTCTCAGCGTGGCATCAATGAAAGATGAGATGTCTTTCCCGGCACAAAACCGGAGCTGGAAGAGCAAGTCCTTGCATCTGGCAGCTCATCGGGTTCTCAGTATCCCCGGCGGGAATGCGAGGCTGCGCTATGAATATCGCGATCTTGATCGAGATTATGAACCTGCTCGAGGATACAACTTTGCGGATTTTAAGGAAGAGCTCTCTTTGAGCATTGCGCACAAGAGTGTGCTTGGTATCAAAGCGGATGCTCGGATCAAGGATTGGGATTTCTGGCAGACAAAGCTGGATCTCTACAGGGATCTGGGCATTTGGCGTCTGGGATTGGAGAGTGCCCTCACAAAAGGCTACACTCGGCTCAATATTGCTCACTCACCCACAGACGGGAGCATGATCCCTGTGGCAGATTTGTATATACCACAAGAGCATGGCCTATATGGGATGGTGAGCCTGGGAGATTTAAGGATCAAGGCCTCACTAGCCCAAAAAGAAGAAAAACAGTATAGCTCAGTATCAGAAGTTTCCAAGAAACTCATGCTTGTTCGGCTCGGGGGAAGATATGAGGCTAGGTGGAATGATTGGCAGTTAAGGGTTGATACCGGCTGGCGCTATCAAGAATACGATCCCGCCCTGATGGCTGCTCCTGAATATAGCTTCAGCTCTGAGCATAGACTATTCCGCAATCTCAGCCATGACAACCGATTGGAACTTGGTTTTGCCATCAGCGGACATACGGATTACTATCTGCCCAATGCGGTGAATCCATATCTGATCGAGGCCTCAACCATCCTGGATGCATGGGCTGCTGTGAGAATCAGCAAACTCTTTGACTTCTCAGTGACGGGGAAAAACATCATGTCCACCAGTATATATGGACTGTATCCCATCCCGCTTTCTGTCCACGCCAATCTCAGGTGGTTTTTTATCAACTGATAGTCTTGGATTTATTCTCGCCTGCTGATATCTTCCTTCAATATTCTGAAGAACAGCATCTTAACAGATCTATGTAATATCTGATATGCTAGTGACTCTTTCATTGGCGCTTCTTTGGGAACAGTTCTTGCATATCTTTAATCTACCATTTAATGGGAGGACCAATGAGAAATATCATACTGATCATCAGTCTAATGTGCATAAGCCTTTTGAGCGCGGCCACTTTGGAGCGCTTTCAAGACACCGGAATCGGGGTAAATGCCCGATTTGAAAATCTACGCAGCAGTCCCTTTGAGCGTTCAGAAATCTCTATCGATGAGGGAGAAGACCAATTCCCCGATACTCCGATGATTTCTCGCACTCTGGCATTGCCTTTTGAGACCGCTGAGTTATCCATAAATCAGATGACCTGGCGTGTTTTTAACAAAGATGGAGAATATCTCAATACACGCGCTGAAGTCAATGAATCCGCGCTGGATCTTTCTTTGCCATTTACATTTAGAGAGATGCAGGGATATACGATTCGCATTAATACTCAGATCGAAAATGAGACAGAGATCCTCACTTTGGACAATCTGGATTTTAATCTGCAAGGTAGTGGCAGCATCGAGCTTCCACAGAGCTTGTCACCAGCGTTTGTAGATGCCTATAAGGTCTTGGCAGACAATTGGGAGACCAGCTATCTGCGCAATCTTCCTGTGCATCGCCCCAAAATGCTGATCATTAGCCATGCCAATCTGGCGAGTTTCCAGACAGACTTTATCAAATGGAAACGTCAATTGGGATTTGATGTGTTTGTGATCAATCGAGTGGACGCCGGCTCCAGCATTGGCGAGATCCGCGAAACCATTCGTCAGCACTATTTGGAACATCGGAGTGATTACCTCTTGCTGATGGGTGACACCGTCGGAAACTTTAGTATCCCCACAAACTTCTATCCATCCCCGGAATACAATGAAAACGATGCTGACGACCAGTATTACACCCTCTTGGAAGGTGACGATTACTTCCCTGAAATGCTCGTTGGACGTTTTTCGTTCAATGATATCATGGAGCTCATCATCATGCTGGAAAAGACGGTTCGCTATGAGCGTGAACCCTTTATGACTGACACTTCGTGGATGAAACGCGGTTTGGCCATCGCCGGAAACTATGCTGAAGGAAACCTAAGGCCGACTACTCCGGTTTGGATGAGCCGTTGGTTCCGCGATCGTCTTTTGGACTTTGGCTATGCTCAAGTGGACACCGTGTTTTTCCCGCCAAGCTACCCCGGCACATCCGCCATCACCCAAAGCATCAACCAAGGCGTGCAGATCATCAGTTATCGTGGTTGGGGAGACGCAAATGGATGGCATTATCCAAGCTTCCATATCCCGGATCTGGCAAACATTTATAATGGGCAAAGAATGCCCATCGTCTATAGCTTTGTGTGCAACACCGGAGACTTTGCAAATTCGGTCAATCCATCCTTTGGTGAAGCATGGATGCGCATGGGCACCACTGCCAGTCTCGGCGGCGCTGTGGCATTTGTCGGGCCCAGCGATCTGCATACCAAGACGCGCCTAAACAACGCCATCTCCAGCGGCACCTATCGTTCCATTCTGGACTACAACGTGCGCGGTTTTGGAACATCCGTCCTCATGGGAAAGATGGAGCTCTATCAGAACTTCCCCAATGATCAAGGCGCGGGAGAATATGTCCCCTTCTATTTCCACGTCTACAACCTGCTCTCCGATCCTTCCATGAATATGTGGATCCTCGAGCCGGGAGTGATCAATGAAAACATCGTTGTGGGTGGGCTCAGCTTCGCTCAGTCTGACTCTCATATACGCATCAATGCTCCGCATCTGAATGATGCGATCGTTTCCGGCACCAAAGACGGAGAAAACTTCACATACACCAGAGTGGTGGATGGCGAAGCTATCCTAAACATTGATCCCAATCAGGAAGGGGATCTGCTGCTTACGGTTTCCAAAGAAAACTGGGTGCCGCTCGTCAGAACTCTGACGGTGGATGGCGATCCCGGAATCGGAGTTAGCGAAAATACCGGTGCTGATGCGCAAATCAATGCCAATGAAAGCCTTGATATCGCCATCACAGTCAAAAACTACTCTGATGCCGCTCTCAGCGGAGTTACCGGAGATATCGAAGCATATGAGAATCTCACTATTACAAACGATAGCCCCGATAGCTTTGATCTCGCTCCAGGTGAGACTCATACGCTATATTTCAATATCGCGGCAAACCACAATATCCACCCCGGCGACGTTCTGAATCTGAATTTTGTGACTCAGAACCCCGCAGGAACCCATATGTTTCAGATTGCAGGCGGCGGAGCCATGCTCCAAGTCTATGATCACAGTGGAGACTTGCCGCTTGGGCAGACATCCACAGTCACTTTTACAGCCACAAACAGCGGCACAGCTCCGCTTTCAACAGCTCACGTGATGGTTTCCACTCTCACAGAAGCTGCCACTGCCACCGCTAGCCCGATTAATCTCGGTGAGATCCTTCCGGGAGAGGTCTTTGACTTTGACGTCAGCATCTCTCTGATGCCGGATGTATGGGATGGCAGAGAGATTGGCCTGCGCTTTGTCTTTGGTGATGACACCGGCTATGAATGGATGTCATTCTACTCAGTGACCGCTGGCTTCCCAAGCACAAATGACCCCACCGGACCTTGTGAATATGGCTATTTTGCCTATGATGACACCGATGTGGACTATGCCATGGCGCCTAGCTATGAGTGGTTTGAGCTGGATCCGGAATTTGACGGACCCGGTAATCTCTGGCTGGAAATGGATGATGGCGTCTTGGAACTAGATCTGCCCTTCACGTTCAGATTCTATGGACAAGATTATGATAGCATGACCATTTCTTCAAACGGATGGATATCATTTATCCATACGGACGAAAGCTATTTCAACAACCACTTCATCCCGGCAGCTTTGGGACCCCAAGCACTGATCGCGGGATATTGGGATGATCTCAAAGGAAAGAAGATCGGCACCACCCCCGGTGGAGACGACATCTTCGCCGATATGCGCATCCTCTATTATTACGATGAGAATAACCATCGCTATATCGTCCAATATAACGAAGCCTACAACCAGTATACCATCCAAGCCGGCGACGACGCCTCCTTGGAGATGTTCCAGATCATTCTCTATCCTAAAGATGATGATGACGGCGACATCGTGTTGCATTTCCACACTGTGGACAACCCCGCCAGCACCGGAAACTACTGCACCATCGGCTTGGAAGATCATCGTAATCTCACCGGCTTGACCTACACCTATGCAAATATCTATCCCCCCACAGCGGCACCGCTGCAGGCCGGACGCTCCATCCGCTTCACCACAACAGCACCGGATAACTATGTGTCCACCGATGATGCCGTAGCAAGCATCCCGGTGACAAATCTGCAAAACTATCCGAATCCCTTCAATCCAAGCACGACCATCGCCTTCAATAGCGCGATCGCTACATCGGCTAGCTTGAGGATTTACAACACCAAGGGACAGCTCGTGCGTGACTTGCACAATGGACCGGTCCAAGCCGGATCCAATAGCATCGTCTGGGACGGTACTGATGATTCCGGTAAGTTGGTGGCAACAGGGCTATATCTCTATCGCCTCAAGATCCAAAACCAAAGCCATACTCGCAAAATGCTTATGATGAAATAATCAATATAGCTACTTAAGCTCGAGCCCGCGTCAGAAATGATTGCGGGCTCATTCTTTGTGAAAGCTCTTGACAATTATCGGCTATATAGGCTTTTGGGAAAATATCGGATATGGCTGTGCATCTGACTTGGACCCTGTCTTAAGCCACCATTTCCTATTTGAAAGGAAACAACTATGCAAAAGAGAATATACCTGATCAGCTTCCTGCTCGCGCTCCTGATAGTCCTGAGCTCCTGCGGTGAGAATCAAAAAATTACTCCGCCCATCTCGGATGAGAGCGGACTGGCTTTTGGGACTCAAAACACATTGGACATCCTTACCTGGAACCTCAAAACCTTCCCCTTGACCTCAAATACAGTCGATCTTCTAAGCGATATCATCCCACAAATGAATGTCGAGATCATCGCTTTCCAAGAGATTATGGACTATGCTCAGTTTCAGGCCCTGGCAGAGAACATCCCATACTACAATGCATATGTCTACAACGCCACATCATCCTGGCGCTTGGCATATCTATATGACTCCAGAACCGTGACGGTAAACGATGAATACACTATTTACAACGGGATGTCAAATCCCTTTCCAAGACCTCCATACATCCTCGATATCACCTTTGCAAACAAAGACTATGTCATTATAAACAACCATTTAAAAGCCCTTGGTGACAATATCATCGACGAAGACGACCCCTGGGATGAAGAGGTGCGCAGGCGATATGCTATCGAACTGCTTGAACTACACATCAGCGAAAATCACGAAAATGATAATGTGATCCTTCTGGGCGATCTCAACGATCAGATTCAGGAGCCCATAGAGACAAACGTCTTCATGGCATTCCTAGATAAACCCGATGAATATATGTTCACTACGATGCCGATCGCACAAAATCCAACCCCCAATACCGTCTCATATCCTTCCTACAATAGCATGATCGATCACATCTTGATCACCAGTGAGCTCTTTGAGGATTTTGCCGCAGCGGGAAGCGTCTGCCGTGTCATTCGGGTCGAAAACCACGTCGGCGGAATCTCCGCTTACTACAATCTCATCTCAGATCACCGCCCTGTCGGGATCCGTTTGCAAGCCTATTAAACAGCTTTCTGCGCTAGATCTGGGGCTCCATGCCGCAGATGAATGCAAAGAAACCTGAGTATTTTGGCTCAGGTCGATATTTTTTTTGTGATTCTTAGAGGTTTCATTGGCAGATAGATAGATGCTCTGTTAGTCGCATCTGACGATTATGCGGCAAAGAAATCTATTGACAAAAAAAGCCCCATAAAGAAAGTGGCAAAACCTGCTCGGCATGAGCGGGGAAAAAAGTTCTTTACAAGTTTATAGAGTGCTATAGAGATTAAGTGAAAGAGAAGCTCTTGTCAGTTCAAGTCATTTAGTAAATGATGGAGAGTTTGATCCTGGC
>CALGPA010000130.1 GCA_937960795.1 uncultured bacterium
CACTCCCTCAGCCCCCTGCCACAGATGTTTCCATCGCCATACTATTTTTTTCTTGACACGATTCTCAGAATCAATAATCTTTGCAGCGGAAGCGGTTTTTACTCGAACAAGCCACGTATCACTATGATAAGGAGAGACAGTCTATGTCAGCAGTAAGCTATATTGTTGCTATCTTTACGGACATTCATCTCAACGCCTTTGAGATCCCCAAACTACGGGGATACTTTGCCCATAGATATCCTGATGAAGTCCTGTTTCACAACCATCTCCCCGAAAATCGAGCGGCATATTCATATCCCAAAATCCAATATAGAGTCATCCATTCCCACCCCGCTCTTTTGGGGATTGGCGAGGGAGTGGATTTGATCAAAGATATCATCCTACACGACCACAATCTCGAGATTGGAAATCGCAGCTTCTCGGTTAAGGAGTTTCAGGTAGAGCTCTTTGAGGAAGAATTTGGGCAATCCAGCGGCTTTTATGACTACCGCTTTGCCTCGCCTTGGATGGCACTGAACCAGGAAAACTACAAAGACTATGTCAAGATGAACAGCATCCAACAGAAGAAACGGCTCAAACAGATCCTCAAGGGCAATCTGCTAACCATTTCCAAGGCATTTGCCTATACCATCCCGGATTTTGATGAGATCGAAGTGGATGGCTGGTTCAAGCCCGTTTCCAGAAACTTTCATAATATCCCCATGCACTGCTTCACGGGGGAATTCACCGTCAACTTCAAGCTCCCTCAGCATCTGGCTTTGGGCAAGCAAATCGCTCGAGGATTTGGAGTAGTGGCACCACACAAGGAGGAAAGATGATCACCACATATGCCCAGATAGGCAAGCTGCGCATGAGATTGGATGGGCTATCGCAGAGGTCTTTGGCCGAGCAAAAGATCTATCTCATTCGGCAGTTTTGCGCCGAAGACTCAGCCTTCACCTACAAGGATAAGAAAAATGAGGGTAATACCGCAACCGGAAGAATCATCAGAATGGAGCTTGATACAACGGATGATTCCATCCGCTTTTCCGCAGGCGAGCAAATCGGACCCGGCTCCTGCGCTAAACGGCTCATATTCAAAAACTATGCCCCTGCGGATCCTAACATCTACGCGTCGCACACCGGATACAAATCCATCATGGCATTCACCTTGATGGAATACATCATTACAAACCGTGCAAAAATCCAATGGAGCAAACCCGAGGAAGTGGATCCTTGTATCGACTATCTGAGGATGATTCGGGAGAAGTTCTATGTTGAAGACAGCAAGGGCTTGCGGCCAAACTATCGGCTCTTACCCGAAGAACAACGCAGCGGCTTTCCTGATTCACAGACCTGTGAGGATCTCTTTGCTATTGAGGATTCTGCCAAGTTCAAAAAGGCAAAGGACAAAGCCACCAAAAGCTATTTTGAAAAGGAGCTGAAGGATATCACCGGAGAGCGCCAAGCTTACGCGCTTATCATCGATGGCAGATTCCTCCACGAAATCCCTCAGTTGGCCGCCTGCTATCTGGATGTATTGTATTACTACATTATTGACAAACAGTTCGCCGATTCCGGAAACCAAGGCTATTGTCACCTCTGTTCCGTCCAAAGTTCTCTGGCAAAGGACGTCTTTCTCAAGCAGAAGTTCTACGGAGTCAAAAACCCCTATTTCTTCGACAACGCCAGTGCCTCAATGAGTAGGAATGCCTTTTCTGTGTGCAAGGATTGTTACAACCAAATCACCGTCGGCACTCAGATCAGCTCCACAGAGTTTAAGACATATCTTTTGGGTTTGGATTGTTTGATTCTTCCGGACTTGGATCTTGCCCCAGATCCCGGTGAAGCTGTCATCAATCCACAGAATCTCAAATCTATCACCACGCTCCTCAGAAGACGCAATTCCGAAGAGCACAAAGCGCAGCTTGGCATAGTCCGCGACCTACAATATCGTCTTCGAGATTTCACGCTCTTCTTTTATAACAAGCCGAGCCCCACCAGTCAGGAGTTTATCGTCAATCGCCTAATCAAAGGCATTAGTCTGCCATCCTTGATTCAAAAAAGCGACGACCTTAGCAGAATCTCGGATGAAAATCGGCTATCAGAGATCCTCAACACAGATTTCAGCATGTCCTTTGAGGGCTTGCGCTTTCTCCTGCTTCCCTCAAAAGAATCTCATCCCAGTTTAAAGCCCTTGGAATATCAAAAGATCAATCGCGATATGCTTAGCCTGCTCTCTGCTTACCTATATTCTCAGAAGATGGATCTTTCGCTGATTATCAAGCGTTTTGTGGACATCTTTGCCCGGAAGTTCAACAATCTCAAGGATCATTCGTCCTACTATCTTGATCTTTCGCCTTACATCATGAATCTTTATATCGAACACCTAAAAATATTCAATCAAATAAGATCTCAAAACAACAGGGAGGAACGACCTATGACCACCACTCTCCAGCATGAAGAGCTTCTGGCGTATTTTGAAAATCACCAAGAAGTCTATGCAAACAATCCCGCCGCACAAGGCCTCTTTATTTTGGGCTGGTACCTAGCTGATCTGGAGTATGAACAAAAGAAAAAAGGCACAAACCGCACTGCCATACACAAGCTAAACCTACGTGGAATACCTCTGCAAAAAGTGAAATCCATCATGGCTACCATTGATGATCTGCGGCAAGTCTGGAAGGTTTACCAAGACGGGGTCTTGGATGCCTACTACCGTGAATGTCTGGCTAGCATTGAGGGCAGCGGCATCAGCCCCGAAGAAGTCGTGTATCACATTCTTAGTGGCAGAGCCTACAAAAGCTATGTCGCAATCACCAAATACAAAGACAAGCAAAACGAAAAAGCCAATCAGGAGGCACAAAATGATTGACCGGAATTCCGAAATTCTCTTTCTCTACGACGCTCAAATGTGTAATCCAAACGGAGACATGGATTATGAAAACAAACCTCGCATGGATTATGACACATCTACAAACCTCGTGTCAGACGTGCGTCTTAAACGCTACATTCGCGACTACTTGGAATCTGCAAAAGACCAGGAAATTTTCATCACCGCATCTGCAAAAGATGCCAAGGAGAGAAACAAACAGATCAAAGCCCAAAGCCTGACACACACGGACATGGTCGATGTGAGACTATTTGGTGCGGTGACCGCAGAGGACAATCGCGAAGAAGGGCACTACACAGGTCCGATTCAGTTCAATTGGGGCCATTCCTTGCACCCCGTCGAGTTGGTGGATAGCAGCACGATTACTTCCAGCTTCTCATCAGGGCAAGGCATCGGCAAAGACTTCCGCTTATACTATTCGCTGATTGCTTTCTCCGGCAGCATCAATGCCAATGCCGCAAAAGTGACCAAGCTCAGTGATGATGATCTCACTCTCTTTGACGAATCCATCCTGAGATCCATTCCGCTTGCCCGAACCCGTACAAAGATTGGTCAATATCCTCGTCTGTATCTACGCATCGAACTTGGTGGTAAAGACCTGTTTCTCAAAGATCTACGCCCCATGCTCAAGGTCTTGCCCATTGATGCAAACATAGCTTCAAATCCCCGTCTTATCCGTAAACCGGCGGACTACAAGCTTGATATCAGCGCTTTGGCAGATTATCTTGCGAAGAATAAAGACAGAATCCAAAAGATCCACTTCTTCAAAGATGATCAATTGGATATTCCGGATTTTGAAAGCATCTTTGTCAACCCAAACTGGAAACACGAGCTATCCCTTCTTTGATGGGGGGATATGATGACAAAGATCCCTCAATTCGATTCGATCTTAAAGCTTAAGCTCACCGGGAGCATGGCGCATTTCCGTAAGTTCTACACCAATGCGTCGTCCCTGAGCTACAGTATACCGCCACGCACCGCTATCAGTGGCCTGATAGCATCGATTCTGATGTTGCCCCGGGACTCCTATTATGATATTCTCAGCTCCGAAAACCTGGGAGTCGCCATCAGGATTGTACCGGGATCAGAGATGCGCAAACAGTTTTTCACCACAAACTATGTGGGAAATGAGAAGCTGATAAACGATGTATCAGGACACAAGCAATGTCGCCTTGAGCTTCTTTTGCCGGCACCCGGGGAAAAGCTACAATGGCTTGTCTATCTCGGCATTAGGCAGGATATCCCCGAGCTGCAAGAGCTTGAGAATCGCATCAAAAACCAGAATCTGGGCTATGATGTGTATCTCGGGCAACGCCAGTTTCGCGCCGGAATCGAGCTTGTAAGCATATACACTCAAGATTCTTTTTGCAGGATATCAGAATCAGGCTATGTCGATTCGGCTCTCAGAAAAGAACAAATCTCAAAGCTTGATACCAGTGAATTTCGGATTAATATCGAAAGAATGCCCTTGGAGCAAGCTCTTGAAACTAAAGGTAAAAAGAGCTTCCGGCGATCAGTTCGCTTTGGTGATTTGGTCTTTGAAAGCTCAGGAAAGCGCTTAACCGGGACTTTCTCGGATCTCATTGAGATTCAAGACAGTTCAAAATCAAGGATATCATTTCTGTAATGATTATCTCACATCCCGCCCATAAAGAGCACCAGAGAAAGCCTTTGACACAGCATCTCGAAGCTGTTGCAGAAGCAGCTCATGCCAGGATTCAAAGGCTTTCTCTTGCTACTTTGCTCATCACCAAGGAGGATCTGGCGCTTCTGGCTTATCGCTGTGGACTCATCCATGATATCGGAAAGGCCAGCTCGTATTTTCAAAACCATATCCGTGGAGAGAGAAGCACAGTTTTTAGCAGACACAGCCTCATCTCTGCCCTATACTTGTATTGTGATCTTGCCCTGAATCCAAAGCTGCAAGGCTTTGCTCTTCTTGCTTTCAAGGCCGTACAGCGCCATCATGGCAATCTCAGTGCGTTTGGATCCGAGAATCTCCGTGATGGAGTGTTAATCCAAAACACTCTCAAGATCCATAAAGACCTCCAAAGGCAGATAATCGCGGACGATGATCTTCGAGCATTCTTTGAGAGACATCGGGTCGCTGTGCCCTCCATAAGTAAAGACCTCTTCATAAATCTCAGCTTTGAGCTCGAAGAGCTTGATATCATAGACGACGAAGACGACGCCATCGAGCGGTTTCTAATCCAGAATCTGCTATATTCTGTATTGATAGATGCCGACAAACATGATGCTGCCCGCCTTGAGAATATCCCTGATCAGTCTTTGCTCTGCCCCATTTCCTATTCACCGAGAAAGCTTTTGGCATCAAGAGACCACAATGAAAACGACCTGAACAAGATCCGCGGCAAACTGCTTGACCAAGCATCCTCAACCGACACTAGCCCCACAAATTGCTATGCCATGAGCGCTCCAACGGGCAGCGGGAAGACCCTGGCGTGTATGGGCTTTTGCGATGCCTTACAAAGTTCCAGCCCCACTCTAAGACGCGTCATATACTGTCTGCCATATACATCGATTATCGATCAAAATCACCAAGAGATATCTAAGCTTCTGGGATTAAATGGCGTCAATGCTCATAATCCGGATCTACTTCTCAAACACCATCACTTGGTTGATTTCTCCCGCGAGAATCAGGACGAAGACTATGACTTTCATGACTACCTTTCCGAGAATCTCATTGCTGATTCTTGGAGCGCCGCCTGCGTAGTCTCCACCTTTGTTCAGCTCTTTCACTCACTTATCGGCTCTCAAAACTCTCTCGTTCGAAAATTGCACAATATCATCAATAGCATCATCTTGCTGGATGAAGTGCAGAGCCTTCCGCCAAAATACTACCCACTTTTGCGCAGGATCTTCAATGTCTTAGCTCAGAGATTTGATACTCCCATCCTTAGTTGCACTGCCACGCAACCCTTTATCTTTGAGCCTGATAGCTTTTTGGAAATCTGCCCCCCGGGACTCTTTGATCATCCTATCTTCAATCGTGTGAAACTCGAAATCTCTTCACAAGGCTGCACATTAGATGAGTTTGCAGATCAGCTCGAGCTTGACAATGTCCATAATGCCCTCTTTGTGATGAATACAAAACGCAGTGCGATTGATCTTTTCAGGATTCTCAAAGACCAATACGGTGACTCATATCGGTTCTTTTGCCTTACTACTTTTCAGACGCCAAAGTCCAGACTCTGCCGTATAGCTGAGATCAAGACAGCCCTTGAAAACAAAGAGCGAATCATCTTGGTTTCCACCCAGCTCATTGAAGCTGGTGTAGATCTCAGTTTTCAGCGCGTCTATCGCGATTTTGGTCCACTTGATAGCGTGATCCAGGTGGCAGGAAGATGCAATCGACACTCTGAATATGGCGTCTTGGGTGGTCGGATGAGCCTGCTGCTTCTGACTGATGATGGCAAAGAGTATTGCCGCAGAGTCTATGATAATTATCTCTTACAAAAGACCAAGGAAGCCCTCAGGGGAAAGCACAGCCTTGAAAGCAGGGATTTTCCGGCTCTAATTCGATACTACTACCACAGCCTGGAATTCTCCGCCGAGTCCACTGCCCTAATGAACGCCATCAAAGAGCTTAATTATGATGCAGACTACAAAGACCAGCTTGCTGTCAACAAGTTTCGATTGATTGAAGAAAAGTATGCCACAAATAGTCTCTTGATACTCGAGAATCAATGCGCGCAGGATGCTCTTGATGCATTCATCAAGGCCAAAGAAAAGCTCGCTCTCGGTTCCTTCATGACTTCAAAAGAAGAGTCCTTCGCCCGCTTGACCGTCAAAAAAAGCTATCATGTCCTGAGCGCCTATCAGCTTAATCTAAGCCCCCATGAGCTGCGGAACTATTCTATCAAAATGTCCTACTTCCACAAAGTCCCCCATCTCGATAATGTCTATTACGTCCCGTTCTCAGATTTTGATAAAGCATACGACTCAGAAACGGGCTTTATCCTTGAACCCACAACCCAAGGCTCCGCCATGTCACTATAAACTATGGAACTACATCTGAATACCTATGGATCTGCCATCAGAAAAAAAGACGATGTCTTTGAGATCTATGTAGACGGAAAGAATCTCAAGATCTCTCCGCAGAAAATTAGCAGCATCGTCATCGCAAACGCCGTCCAAATCTCATCCGATGCCATCCAATTGGCTATGGATCACAATATTGATGTTGTCATGTTGGATAAATATGGCGACCCATACGCCAGAATTTGGTTCCCTAGAATCGGTAGCACCGTGCTGATCAGAAGAAGACAACTGGAGATGCTCTCAGATGAGATGGGAAGAGACTTTATCAAGCGTTGGGTCTGCCTGAAAATCATGAATCAATACCGCTTTATCAAGACTCTCTTTTCCAAGAGAGATTGGATCACCGAATCCGACAAAGAAAAGCTCGAAATAATGCGCAGTTATGCCATATCAATCTTCTCTGCAGATGGCAGCTTAGAAGAACTCAGCCCCACCATCATGGGCTTGGAGGGCAGCGCGTCACGGCTGTATTTTGGGCTTCTGAACATGATGATGCCCCCAAATTCCAAGTTCCACGGGCGCAGCTCCAGGCCCGCCAAAGATGCTTTCAACGCATTTCTTAACTATGCATATGGGATCCTGTATTCACGCACAGAAAGAGCCCTGGTGATAGCTGGTTTGGACCCCTACATCGGCTTGCTGCATAGCGATAATTACAATAAGAAAAGCTTTGTGTTTGATTTCATCGAGCCATATCGGATCTTGGCAGATGAACCTGTCTTCTATCTTTTCTCCAGAAATCGCTGCAAGGACGAATATCTGGAGAGCATCTACAAAGGAGTGGGTCTCAGCACCGAGGGAAAGAAATTCTTTGCACCATACATCCTTGAATCCGTAGACCAGATCATCAGATATAGAAACAAAAACCGCAAGAAGATAGATATGATCCAGACCGATGCGCATAGCTTCGCGAATTTCCTCATCGGAAAAAAAGAGAACTATCTGGAAGCGTCTATTGCGCGCAAGTTTGAAAACTTTATTAACCCCAAAATGCCTTTTGAACATGAGGATGAACCATGCTGACCTGGGTCATGTATGACATCGTCAAAGACAAGACCAGAAACAAGATCGTAAAGTATTGCGAACAATCCGGAATCTATCGCGTCCAATACTCTGTCTGGCTGGGAGAACTAAACAAGACCCAAAGGAAAGAACTCCGAACCAAGATCGAAGACCTCATCAATCACGACGTGGATAAGGTCTATATCTTCCCTATCTGCAAAGATGACTTCAATAGCTGCATTCTCTTGGGACAGGCCTTCGACAAAGACCTAGTCTCAGATGAGATCAAGGCACTGCTGCTCTAAGATGGACTTCCAATTTATCACACCCTCTGAGGTCATGCAATACTTGTTCTGCCCAAGATTCGTCTACTTTATGAATGTGCTCAATATCGACCAACACGAACACCGAAGATATCTAGTCAACAAAGGCCGGGACATCCACACACTCAAGCTCGTGCAAAACAAAGACTATCTAAGAAAATCTGTCGGAGCAAAAGACAAAATCCAGGATGCCTACCTCAGCTCTCAAAGACTCAAACTCGTTGGCAAAATCGATGAGATCCTCTTCCTGGAAGACGACAGCGCTGCTCCTTTGGATTATAAGTATGCTTTTTGGGAAAACCACGTGCACAAGACTCACAGCGTCCAACAGACCCTCTACGCAATGCTCATCGAAGAAAACTTCCATGTGCCAGTCAATATGGCATTTCTCGTCTATGTCCGCTCTAAAAATCACCTTCAAAGCATCAAGATAACTGATGCCATGAAAAAGAAAGCTCTTGACATCCTGGAAGACATTTTTCAGATTATCAACGAAGGCTCTTTCCCAAATGCCAAGGCCACTATGCAAAAATGCGATGATTGTACATATAGAAATCTCTGCGTTACCTAAGCTAAATTTATTGACAAAATCAGCCTTCTTCTGTTCTTTGCCCTTGTATAGCGTGTTTTAGGATTCCCGGGATCATAAATCATCGGGAAAAAGTGATCTATCCTTGTGATATTGACGGCTTATTTAGCTCTGAGTTCTGCAGCCTATACCTATATTCTGCAAATACCTAAGATATCAGTAACTGTCTTTATCCATCAATCCATTAAACCAAGGGTTGAAACTAGAGGTACAGGCTTGTTAGCCTCATGCCCGTTATGGTCTTTATCCATCAATCCATTAAACCAAGGGTTGAAACTACTCGCCGCATAGCAATAGCCATAATGTACCATGGTGTCTTTATCCATAAATCCATTAAACCAAGGGTTGAAAATTAAGCCTTCGAAATCGCATATAAGAAGATCGTGACTGTCTTTATCCAACAATACATAAAACCAAGG
>CALGPA010000131.1 GCA_937960795.1 uncultured bacterium
CAAAATATCGAGGGGATTTTGAAGATAGGATTAAAGGTGTATTTAAAGGAATAGCAGACAGCAGCCCAAAGCAGAGTATGATTGTAATTTTTCAGGATGCCAATCCGGCTTGAGGATTTCATCCTCCAATGTCTGTGCTTGGGGTTATTCTTGCGCTTATGCAAACTCAGCTTTCAGCTCGCGCAACATCAAATCCCGCATGGCCAGCTGAGGGTCTTTGTCTTCGTATAGTATGTGATATACCTGCGCTACGATCGGCATCTCGATACCCAGCTTTTGTGCCAGCTGATGAACACTGCGTGTGATGGCCACGCCCTCGGCTATCATCTGCATCGATGCCTGTACCTCTGCCAGGGATTTCCCTTTGCCGATCTCAAAGCCCACAAAGCGATTGCGGCTATTGGGACTGATGGCGGTAGTAATGAGGTCTCCAATGCCGGAGAGCCCCAAAAATGTCTCGGCCTGAGCGTTCATCTTTTGGCCAAAACGGCTTATTTCTACGATCCCTCGAGTTAGAAGCGCCCCCATGGTATTGTCTCCAAAGCCCAATCCGCTCACTATTCCGGCGGCTATAGCAATGATGTTTTTTACCGCTCCACCGATCTCTACCCCTATGATGTCTGTGCTTCTATAGGTCCTGAAATAATGGTTTGAAAACACTTCTTGCAATTTGATCAAGAGCTCTTCATCCTTGCCGGCGATCACAACAGTCGTGGGCACTTCACGCGCCACTTCTTCGGCATGACTGGGCCCGGAAAGCGCGCAAATCTTATCGTGCGCTGCATCAGGTAGCTCGTCGTAGAGAATCTGATCGATGGTCTTCAGGCTTTGTTCTTCGATGCCCTTGGCCACATTCACAATGGCTTGCAGAGCCGGCCTTAGCCAGATCTCTGCGGCGATATCCCGGGGAATTGAGCGCAGAGTTTTGCGGATAAATTGTGAGGGAGTAGCTAAAAGTACTATATCGCTATTGAACTGGGCGATGTCGGCAAAGGAATCACTGAACGCGATACTTTCCGGCAAGATTATTCCCTTCAGTAAGGCGGGATTGGTATGACTCTCTTTGAGTGAGGTCAGAAATGCGGGATTATACTCCCACACCAAAAGCTCGTGCCCATTTTCTGCCAGCAA
>CALGPA010000132.1 GCA_937960795.1 uncultured bacterium
AAACCAGTCATTCGATATCTTCACAACCAACCCCACATTAGTCATTAGTCATTCCGTATCTTCTCCACCAGCCCAAAACCAGTCATTCCGTATCTTCTCCACCAGCCCATAACCAGTCATTCCGGAACACGAAGCGAAGCGATTCTGGGTCCCCGCAAAATCGCGTAGCTATTTTGTGGGGTGATTTCGGGGTCCCCGCAAAATTGCGCAGCAGTTTTGTGGGGCTAAGGGGTGTATCCGGAATCTCCCGTAGTCTCAGACTACAGAATCACGTTGTACAAGACCCTTGCCAAAAGCAGGAGCATGGCGATTACGAAGACTTTGCGGATGAGTTTGTTTCCCCGCAGCACAACCATTTTTGATCCCACTAGGTTTCCGGCGATGCCACAGACTGCTGCGGGAATGGCCAGTGCATACCAGATCTGTCCGTGAATAGCAAAAGTGACCATCGCTGCTACGTTTGACGCCAGATTCACTACTTTACTGTTTCCATTTGCTCTCACAAAATCGTAGTGCAGCAGAGCAGAGTATATGATGATCAAAAATGTTCCGGTTCCGGGACCGAAGAATCCATCGTAGAATCCAATAACCAAGCCGGCAAGGGCACCTAGGATCAGCCTATATCCCAGCCGCAGGAGGTGAGCATTGTCTGTCAATCCCAGCTTGCGTTTGAGCAGGGTGAGCACCGTTACTGCCGGGATGAGGATGATCAGCAGATAGTTTAGAAAATCAGCCGAAGCGATCATCGCGGTGCTGGCGCCCAGCCATGAGCCCAGAAGCGCCATTGCGGCTCCGGTCACCGCCACCGGCACATCGATCATTCCTGCCCGAAAGTAGCGTGCTGTGGAGAATACGGTTCCGCAGCATGAGGAAAACTTGTTTGTCCCCAAAGCCATGTGAGCGGGAATTCCAGCGCTCCAATAAGCCGGCAGGGAGATGAGGCCTCCGCCCCCGGCTATGGCATCCAAAAAACCTGCCAAAAAGATGAATGGCAGAATGATCATGAAGTCAATCGGACTTAGTGAGATCGGCATTTACAATTCCGCCTTAAATTCTATTTTGAGATTGTGTTTTGCTTTGTCATCAGGGTATTTACTGAAGCGATATTCAACGCTAAATGAGCTGAAACTATTCATGCGATAGATCGCAGAGAGATTGCCATCGGCATTGAATCCTTGCCTTTTCTGAGGTAGAAAGAGCAGATAGCCGGATCCTTGTCTGTGATTGTAGCCCAAGCCCAGTCTTGCAGAAATCCGATACTTTTGCATGAGGACGCTGCGAATCTGGGGAGAAGCGGTGATGCTTTGGATCCGGTAGCTTTCATCTCCGGCTTGCTGTTTGCCTTCTTCGATTGACCCACTGAGCTCCACTTGGATGGCATTTTGGGGGCTTAGCACTTTCTCAAAGCTGCTGCTTAGGCCGCGATTCGTGATCTCAGAAGCATAGCGGCTTTCCCGAGAATATTCGTTCTGTAGCCGCAGCCGTGTGTTTAGCCCGGCAAAGCCACGAAAGTCAATCTGCATATGCTGTCGGCTTTCATAAAGTCTTTCGGAGCTTTGATATCGGTTGTCGAGGCTGCGCAAAAAATCCATGGAGAAATTCCCGATGATGCGGCCTTTGTATAGATCCATCCAGAGATTTTGCAGATAGCTTTGCCGACCGTAGATGCTTTTGCTTCCGAAGCTATGATCCGGCAAAAACAGGTAGCTCTGCCAGGATCTGGAGCGATCGCTCTGTTCTGTAGCACTCAGAGATAGATCACTTTGGATCCTTTTGAAGATAGTTTCCTCCAGGATCAAACCAGGCTTGAGATAGATGCTCGTCATGGCTGAGACTTCTGAGGACAATCTCCCGACATCGGCCGTGATAAATTCCCAGATGTATTCTCCATCTTCGATGACGACCCCGGTGCTGTCATAGACTCCCTGTCCTGCACCGACATGGACAAGCTCGCGAATGCGCGGGAAAAATTCGGTCTGATTGAGCTCGTAGTTGTTATACAGCGCCACTGCCCCTTCCAAGAGATTGTGATTGCTGCGCAGACTGAGCAATTCATAGGCAAGCTTGGGTGATGTATCGGATTGCGGATTCTCGATGGATCTGTGGCTAAGATCCAGATCTACGCGATGATCAGTATAGCTACTGAAGTGTTTGAGGGAATATGTGTCGCTTTTGCTTTGCGTCTGCCAAGAAGTCTGCTTGACGCTGCTGTTTTCGCGAGTGTATGCCAACGCGGAATGACCACGGGCGGTATTGATAGAAAACTGTGGTTGCCATCTGAGGAAGCGGTTTCCATAGAGGGCTGGATCATGATCATCAAGCTCAGAAAACAAGCCTGATAGCCTAAGCCCCAATATCTGATATGCCCAGGATAGCTCGGCACTATGGTATTGCAAAAAAGTGTTTTGTTCTCCGCTTTGATCCGAAATGCTGTGATGGAATCTGGCGGCAGGCAGGATACCTTTGGAGGAGTTTTCTGATCTTATCCTCACAGCTTTCTGGATGTAGAGATCTTCCACATCTCTGTAACGCAGAAGGATCTGAGGTTTCCAAAAGCCTGAGTCATAACCAAAGCTGAGATCCAGGTTTCCCATCGCCAATGAGTCTGCGGGTTCGATCCCGGAAAAGTCATGATCCACGGCACCATCAGTGCCAAAGCGATAGATATCCGAAAAGCGATATTGGGCGTCCAACTTTGCCATGTATGGGCTCTGGGGACTATCGTGCTCCAGCCAAAAAGAGAAGATCGCCGATGAATTGTCATCATTATCATAGGAAGAAAATGTATTCTGATCGTTGAAAGAATACATGGCGTCCACGCCACTTTTGAAGAGATCGCCTTCATATAGCATGCCAAATTCGAGATTGCTCCGGCTTGCAGGTGCAATGAGTTTCTTGACGGGGAGCCAGGATCCATTGCCTGTGCCCACCCAGCGGAATCGGCGCAAGGAAAACTCCTCATAATCGCCATTGCCGGGACCCACATAGCTGAACACTATGTGATATATTGCAGCAGAATCTGCAGGTGCATATTCATAGAAGAGATTGCCAAGATTGTCCGTGACTAGGCGGTAGTCTCCAGAATCCGTCTCTGTCACGCCATCACTATAGGCTATTGAATCTCCGGCTTGAGCGAGGCTATCCAGATCTGCTTCGCTGAAGCTAAACAACAGTGGATTATCTTTGTTGTCGTTTTGATAAATGAAGTGGTGGTAGAAGCTAAGTCGATCCGTGAGCGGGGATCTGCTGCCGGTGAAGAAAGTCGACTGACTATAGTTTTCGTCCGAATATTGAAACCAAGCGTTGATGAGGTTTGTGGCAGTCACCATTCTGCGAAACATCACAGAACCATCAGAATAGTCAATATAGTAGTCGGTTCCTCTTTGCAAAAGCTGTCCATCCAGATAGATCTCTTCGGTCCCGGCAACTATGATGAAGCTGCGCTGAGTGCCGCCTGCTGTCAGGTAGTATGGTCCTTGCTTGCCATCAATGATCGGGATCTGCATCTGCGCGCGTTTCCCTCCTCCGGCGCTAAATGCGGCTTGTACACTGTGATCTGAGTCATAGTGCACTGCGATGCCCTCAAGTTTGGTTTGATAGCGAAGATAGCGACTTTGTTCAAAGGCAAAATCCAGATCTCCCATGCCCAGCTCCCAAGAATTGCCAAAGACACGGATGAAGACCTGATCCAAGCTCGAAAGCTCCTTGGAGTCGCCCTCCGGGCTCAATTTGCTTTGGCTGTCAGATAGCTGCGCTTCGATCTGCACGTTGGGGGCCAGTTCTCCACTGAGATTGACATATAGAGATTGCATCAGATCAGTCTGCCCGGTCTCAGAAAAGCTGAGTGCAAAGGTCTTGCTACCGCTGATCTTGAGATTGGAATCCTGATTGAACCAATCTGCAGATCGTGGACGAGGCACTACGCTAATGCTGTCTGCAAGCTGGATGCGCTCATATAATGCTATGCTCTTGGTATATTGATGAGGAATCTTTAGATAACTGATCAAAAGCGTGGGACTTTGGGGAACGATGTGCAGATTGAGCAGCCCTTTGGAGTAATCCAGATGATAGTCACGCCCGACGACAAGCAGCAAGGAATCACTCATGACACTTTCCGAATGGACGATGATTCCTTGATTTGAGAGTGGGTATTGCTCCTGTCCCGGCTCCAGATATATGATTTCCTCGACCACATATCTCTCGGCAGAGAGGAAGATCCCCATAGCCAAAAACGCAGCGATCAGGATGGCAATGCGCGTCATCAGACACGATGGATTACGTAAGTAACCACTCCCCAAATGATGAAATCCGCCTCTTCCGTGATCTTGAGGGGCTCAAACTCCTCGTTCTCGGGAGTCAGCCAATATTCCCCCTTGTCAATGACCAAGCGCTTGATCATAAACTCGCCATCCACCAAAGCAACCACGACGTTGTTTGTCGCGGGCTCCAAGGCTCTGTCGACGATCGCCAGGTCTCCGGGGAAGATGCCTGCGCCGATCATCGAATAGCCATCCACTTCCATGAAGTATGTGTGCTTTTTGTGCACAAGCAAGCGTTCGTTGAGATCTAGCTCTTTTTCGGTGTAGTCAGTAGCAGGTGAGGGAAACCCGGCCGGCACCTTGGTGCTGAAAAGCGGGCGCGTCACCTTCTCGCCTATGGAGGCTTTGTAGATGCTCTTGATGGATCCGTCTGTGCGAAACTTCTTCATAATCAAAAAAAGCGGCGGACAGATGTGTTGCTCCGCCCGCCACAAATCATGTATCAGCGCTTAGTTTATGGCTTTCAAGATGTTTTGAGCTTGAGCGCCGTAGGTGGGGTCATTGACCAAGCGTTCGAGATCAGCTTTGGCAGCATTCATGTTTTGCTGTTGATAATATGCGACACCGCGAAGCATGCGAGCAGCAGAGTTGTTTGCTTCCTGTTGGAGCACCATGCTGCTGTAGGTCACCACTTTTGCCCAGTTGCGAGCGCTGTTGAAATGACCGGCAAGGGTGAGTGCCAGGCGTGGATTGGGCTCAAGAGCTACGGATTTCTCGAGGAATTCGATCATCTTGGCTGTGTTCCCCATCTGTGAGAAGTTTTGCCCCATCTGAGCATAGACGACTGCCAGAGTGGCTTCCGGAGGATTTGTTTCGGCAAGCTTCTGCAGATATTCGTTGGCTCTTTCCCACTGGCTGTTTGCGCGATAGAAGTTTCCAATGCGAGTGTATGTGTCGGCATTGGGGCGCAGCTCTTCCACCATCATATAGGCAGCTTCTGCTCCTTCATAGTTGCCCGCTTGAGCATACCCTTCTGCTAGCATGATGTAGGCAGATGCATCAGATGCTGCGGCAGCGTAGTCTTCCAGAACTTGGAAGGCACGATCATTATCTTGGACAAAGTCTTTTAGGATGAAGAATTTTGCATTGAGGACGTCAGCATTACCGGGCTCCAAGACAAGCAAATCATCATAGTATTCGATTGCCTTTTCATAGTCTCCAGATTCACGCGCTGTGATCGCAAGGTTGTTGTAAGTTCCGCGGATGTATTCATCCAATTCTTCTTGGCTGATGTTTACGGGCTCGTGATTCAGATAGACATCCAGAGCTGATTCATAGTGGTCTATCGCTTCATTGTACATGCTATATTCTGTGCTCTCCATTGCCAAGTCAACATGAGCCTTGGCAACATTGAGCTCCATTCTTTCAAGATTCAAGGCGATTGAATCGCGCTCGGTAGCCATTGGGGCAGCTTCTTTAAAAAGGTCTGTAGCAAGAGCAAAAGCGGCCAGGGCTTGTTCAAAAAGACCGTCTTCATAGAAATCAGCGCCTTCTGTGGCGGCTTCGCGTGCAAGTGCAAGGGGATTGCGCACGGGCTCAGGCTCGGCTGCAATCTGCTGATTTGATGAGCACGCAGATATGACAATCATTGTTACAAGTGTCATTAAGGCTATTAATCTGTATTTTGGCATCGGATCCTCCATTTTTTGATCTATACACACGCTGGGAAGATCGCTGATTTTGTCAACTTAAAAAAGGCAGGCAAGAGCTGATGCCTAAGTTTTTGTTATAAATAGTGTAAAAACTTAAACAACCCCTATCTCTATGTATTGCATGCCTATATAAGTGATTATTGCCTCAATTCGGCGCAAGTCACTCTAAAATAAATCCATAATTCGCTTTTTTTTCATTGACAGAATTTCTGATCCCGCTTTTCCTTTACGCAGAAGTATCTCTAACGCTTATCCAAACTACAATAGGAGGTAAAATGAGCAGAGATGAATTAGTAAAAAAGATCGCGTCCGATGCCGGCGTTTCCCAAAAAGTAGCCGGTCTTGCACTCGCTTCCGTCCTTGAAGCCATCACAATGACTCTTAAGAAAGGCGGGAAGGTCTCATTAGTTGGTTTTGGTTCTTTCAGCGTTGCACAGCGTAAAGCTCGTCAAGGCATCAACCCCAAGACCAAAGCTCCTTTGAAGATCCCGGCACGTAAAGTTCCTGTATTCAAAGCGGGCAAGAAACTGAAAGACGCTGTCAAAAAATAACTAATATTTGTTTGACATCCAAAAGAAAGGCGGAGCTGGTCTCTGCCTTTTTTGTTTGCCCAAGCTTCAAAATGTAGGGGGTTTCAAAGATTTCTCTTTACATATTTTTGCGAGTTTCGCAAATTGGTATCAGACCCTGATTAGGTGATTGAATAGATTTAGATAGATATATAACAAATCTCTCTACGCTAGCCGTAGAGGGGGATCAAATCAAACCAACAAAGACCTATAGGAGTCACAGCGATGAAACTAAAAATGCTGTCTGCCTCGCTTCTATGCTTAGCGCTGGGAGCATCTTTAAGCCTTGGTGCCAATTGCCCTGCACCACTTTCAAAAACACTATCTTCGCAAGCAAACCCCGGGGTTATCCCACTAAACTGTACATTATATGAAAATGCCGACCCGAGATTAATCGCAAGTGATCCCTTGCTCGAAGATCCCGGACGTTTCACCGACCGCTTTACCCCTATGACCATTCCTAACCACACTGCTCGCTGCAGATCCTTGGATATATGCTCCCTAGATCATATGCCTGAGGAAGTTCGTGAATGTGCACAACAAAACGTTACTCAGCGCAGTCTACTGCAAACAAAACTGTTTCATTCCCAAAAAAGGAGAAACTCATGAACAGATACAAGTTGCTATTCACAATCCTTATCCTAGGATTGGGGTTGTGCAGTCTCTTCGCTCAACCTGTCTTTTTTGAAGACTTTGGAACGACCACTGCGGA
>CALGPA010000133.1 GCA_937960795.1 uncultured bacterium
TAATCCTTAGGAGGCATCGATGCTATCTAAAATAGCGTGCCTACGGCACTCATTAACCGCGTGTCAAGTCCTGAAATAGCGAACAGTTTTTTTCTTATTTCCGCTTCCATCCCCTACATATATAGATTACCCTCTGGGTGGCCAGTTCGGGATTACGAAGCAAGGTATACCTGATCTGGAGTATTGTAACGCGCAAATCCATCACTCCATCACTCCAGCACCCTAATTCTACATCGAAAATCGTAGATTGTTCATTCGATTTGCCGCGCCAACTACGAACTAAGAACTACGAACTAAGAACTCTCTAAGTCCTTATTTTCTCACCCCTTGCACGCTCGACCGGTGAGCAAGGGGTGAGCAAGGCATGAGCAGCCCATATTTTGCAAGCACTTAGCTATGGCAAATTCGCTCAAATTGACTGCCAATCTAACTAGTTATCGGCAATGATTTATGGGATAGTGCGGGTCAATTAACCCTTGCCGGAGCTTCTCTTCCTCTGACGACAGCAATTGCATTTTCTGCGGCCAGATCTCCCATAGCTGCTCTGGTGGCGAGGCTGGCACTGCCGATGTGTGGCAACAGCACGACATTCTCGAGATCCAGCAGTTCTTGGGGAATCTCGGGCTCGTGTTCATAGACGTCAAAGCCGGCAGCAAAGATCTGTTTTGCTTTGAGGGCTTTGATCAGTGCCATCTCGTCCACAAGTGCTCCGCGGGCTGTGTTGATCAGGATTGCGGTCTTTTTCATGAGTTTTAGCTCGTCTTCGCCAAGGATGTGGTGAGTTTCATCCGTGAGCGGAGCGTGCAGACTCAGGATGTCAGAATCCTTTAGCAGAGTCTTCAAATCCACTCTTTCAGCGGGGAAATCCAGATCCAAGGTACTACGGTTTGTATAGAGGATCTTCATGCCAAAGCCCAGGGCTCGTCGTGCCACGGCTTGTCCGATGCGTCCCATGCCCAAGATGCCGAGGTTGCGGTCGTGAATATCCTGCCCTAAGAGCATGAGCGGTTCCCAGCCGAGGAATCTACCTTCGCGGACGAGGCGTTCACCTTCCGGGATGCGGCGAGCGGTCGCCATGATCAGAGCCCAGGCGAGATCTGCCGTGCTTTGGGTGAGCACACCGGGTGTGTTGCAGACTGCGATTCCCTTTTCTTTGGCATAGTCTATGTCGATATTGTTAAAACCCACTGCGTAGTTTGAAATCACTTTCAGTTTTTTTGCGGCGTCGATGACTTCGGAATCTACCTTGTCTCCCAAAAGGCAGAGCAAGGCGTCTTTGTCGGCAATTTCGGCGATTAACTCCGCTTTGCTGAGATATCGATTGGCAGAAGAGGCGTGAACTTCAAAGTGATTCTTGAGTTTATCTACTGCGTTTTCCGGGATCATTCGCGTCAGCAAGATCTTGGCTTTGTGGGCATTGGGGTTTGGCACGGTGATTGGTGAGGCTTGGGGCTCAAGCTCATCGTCATCCAGGAAGCACTGGAATTCCAAGCTTCTGCCCTCGGGATCTCGTGCCCAGAAGTGGTAGATCTTGAAGTATTCGCTGGTTTCAGGGCTTCCCAAGGCAATATCCAACTGCGCTTGATAGGCGTCATCTACTTGGGATTGGGTGGGATACACGAAGGTGATGGTTCCTTGTATCTCAGCGGCTTTTGCCTTGCAAAAACCCAGCTTCATATTGCCCATCCGGAATATGATGCAGCGTCCTTGATCTTTGAAAATACTCAGTTTAAGCTTTTCTTGGTAGAACTGGCGGATGAGAGGAAGATTGGCAGTTTTGAAAAAAATGATGGCAGACATCCGTTCCTCGCTTTTTTAAAGATATGATAATCAGTTTTGGAAGCTTGCAAAGCATATGGGAAAAAGCATTGACAAAATCGCGCTGTATCTCACTTTGGACAAACAAAAAAAAAGCATGGAGTTCCGGATGGATTTTCGCGTCTATGAATACCTTACCGTATTCGTAATGTCTTGGCTATTTGTATATGCCCTCACACCTTTTATCATAAAAATGGCCAATAAGATTAACTTTGTAGACAGGCCGGAAGCTCGCAAGATGCATCTTAAGAGCGTGCCGCTAATGGGCGGAATTAGTGTGGCTATGGGCTTTGTCTTGCTTTGTATCTATGACGTAGCGATATCACCCGGACGATATTTTGACACACCGATGCTGGGTTATCTGGCAGCGGCGATCTTGATCGTCGTGATCGGAGCGATAGACGATCGGCGTGGCATGCAGCCCATGGTCAAGATGGCAGGGCAGTTTTTGGTCAGCTTCATCTTTATCTTTTCAAATTTCACCTTTGCCGAGCTGGACAGGATGTTTGGCTCTGTGTATATCACTTTGCCGCTCATGCTTTTATGGATGGTCGGGCTGATGAACGCGCTAAACTTTTTGGACAATATGGATGGCATTATCAGTGGCATGGCAGGGATCTTGGGCATCGGCTTTTTTGCTTTTGCGCTTACAAACACAAATCCTTCCAATCAGAACGCGATGGCGCTGATTGCATTGATCTCTTTGAGTTTTGCCGGCTCCACATTTGGCTTTTTGCCATATAACTTCAATCCCGCCAAGATCTTTTTGGGAGATGCCGGCAGCATGTTTATCGGCTATTTCTTGTCGTCAATGGGCATCTTGATGGCGCAATATGCGGGAAATCGTTACAATGACAAGGCGTTTTACCTTCTGCCGGTGCTACTTTTGAGCTATGCCATCTTTGATATCTCATTGGTGAGCTATACTCGGCGTCGGGATGGCAGGCATGTGATGCAAGGTGGCAAAGATCACTCTACACATCGGATAAACAACGTGCTCGGCTCCGTCAAGGTGACCGCAGCGATCATATATACCATCAATGTTTTGATAGTGCTAACTTCGATCATCATCTTCAAGGTCGGCTCCAGGGAGTTGCTCATAGCCAGTACCATCCTCTTTGCTGCCTTTTTCCTGATCTTTGGCAGAAAGCTGGATCAGGTGCCGGTGGTGATTCCCTCAAATCAAAAAAAGGAAAAGTAGATGGAATTTTGGGCTTTGGGAACCGGATCCGGCATGCCGAGTGCGAGCTTGGATTGCTCCAGTATTCTTGTAAGGTCGGAAGATCACACTTTTTTGTTTGATGCCGGGGAAGGAGTCACTAAAAGCCTGATCTCCATGGGGATGGTTCCCAATGAATTGGATGCTGTCTTGATCACTCATCTTCATCCGGATCATGTGAGCGGGATCTTTATGCTGGTGCAGATGCTCTATCTGGGGGGACGCAAGAAACCGCTTTCGCTGTATCTACCGGAGCGTGAGGAAGAATTTGAAGCGATCTTCCGGATCTTTTATACTTTCTTTGAGAAGTTTAGCTTCAAGCTGCGTCTTCTGCCACTAGCAGAGGTCAATAAGGAGTTTGAGGCTCTGACTTGCAAGGAAAATGACCATCTTGTCGGCTATAGTCAGATCATCCGAAGAAATGCATTGCCAAATCGGCAAAAGGCGTATTCCCTGAGGCTTCAAAGCCCCGGCGGAGACTTCGTATACAGCTCGGATCTGGAAACTGTGGATAGCATCGCGGAGTTTTGCGTGGCAGCGCACACCATCTTGGTGGATGCCGGGCATCCGGAGACGACTCAGATCCAAAAGCTCAAAGATCTTGACATTCAGCGTATTCTGCTGACGCATGAGAGCCGAGCTGAAACCCGTATGTGGCTGGCGGAGAATCCGGATCCCAGATTTGAAGAAGCGGTTCAGGGCGCAAAATACATTATTTAAAAAAGACGAGGAATATCTGTGCAGAAAGACAAAAGATCCCAAAGGCTTGTGAGACTCAGCATCTTGCTTTCGCTATTGATGCTGATGACTGCTTGTGAGATCAATAGGCTATCCAGTGCTACAGAGCACTATGACAGCGGACGCTATGCCGCGGCTATACTGGAAGCGGACAGATTAGTTGAGGTCGGACAAAACGGAGCGATCATCACCCGTGCCGAAATGATTCGCAGCAGCAGCTATCTGGAACTGGGCAAGACTGCCGAAGCGAGGGACAATCGCTCTCTGGCGATCAGGTTTTACAAACTGGCAAATTCGGATGAAGCTGATCTGGCATTGGCAGAGCTCTACTATAGGCTTGGTGAAGACGCGATGAAAGAAGGGAATCTGCCCTTGGCAAAGCTCTATATGGACGACATCATCCGCGAGATCCCCAGATCCCCCTTGGCTCCTCAGGTTCTCTTAAGACGGATCAATATAAACATGGAAGAATATCGGGATCGCGATGCGGTCTGGGAAGATTATAAGACGCTGTATGATAGCTATCCAAACAATGTCTATGAGATCCAGGCGCGCTATTATGTGCGGCAATTTATTGATTCTAAGATAGACTATGCCGAGATGCTCTTGCAGGAGGGATATTTTGAGGACTCGCTGCGAGAGCTTTTTGAGCTATCTTTATATCCCGTGGTGGATTCGCAGGAGATCAACCGCATGATCTCGGATGTCTATCAAGCTCAAGCTGATGAGCTCTTTGAAGACGGAAAATATCAAGAAGCTGACAGCCTCTATCGCATTGCGGTGCAATATAATCCCGCCAAACAAGCTGTGGTGGACGCCAAGCTCGTCGGCATCACAGATCTCTATGTCCGAGAGGGTGACAGACTTTTGGGAGAGAGGGATTTTGAGGCGGCACTTAATCAATATCGCACAGCCTTTGAGATCATTCCGGACTATCCGCCCGCTCGAGACGCGATCGCGCGGCTGAACCGCCTGCAAGATGACATCATGGAGGCTGCCCGGGTCGCCGGCGAAGCAAGTCGGATGGAAAGCAGCCAGCTCTTTGCTGAAGCGCTGAGGCTCTACAATCAGGCCTACACGCTGGATCCGCAGGCGGAGTTTCGTGAGAAAGCCCAAAACATGCAAAACCTCATCGAAGCACAGGATGATCCCACCGGAGTGGCTCGCAGAATCATCAATCAATATCGTGGGGGCTTGCTCTTGCGCCGCATCGAGGCAAAACGAGCACAGATTCTGGAAGATCACGATCAATCAGATGTTCGGGATAGCGGCTGGAGAATCCTGCTCTCAACCGGACAGTATAAATATGAAGCCAGATACGACATTCTGACACCCACCGAGACCTTCTTGTATGTCTGGCAGATCAATCTCAGGGATCGTTCTATCATCCCGTTAAATCGGCTTTCAGAAGCTTTGATGCAGTAGGGGAGAGAGAAGTGAATACATGTATCAAATTCGCCGTTTTGCTGATGATCCTGGGCTTTGTCGGCTTGGGTTATGCACAGAGCTTTGATATCCAGGCTTTTGCGGATACCACCAAATATGAATGGGAAGATTATCGGGATCGGCTCAGCTTTCGCGAAGATCTCAGTTTTCGGCAGAATAGACTGCAACTCTATGAGATGGAGTCTGTGCCGTTCAGAGGAAATATTATCAAAAGCGCAGTTATCCCCGGATGGGGGCAATTTGCTGCCAATCACAATACAAAGGCCACTGTGATCCTGAGCATGGAACTGGTCTCCATCGTCGGAGCCGTATATTTCTATGATCAAGCTCAAAGGAACTATGATAAATACAAAGCCGCCTCGCAGATTGATGAGATTAACCACTGGTGGGGCAAGACTCAGACTCCGCATCACTATTCCATGCTTTTGGCAGGTCTCGCGGGCGTGATCTGGGTCTACAATATCTACGATGTGATCACGTCCACGACCGAATATAATGCGGATCTCTGGCAGGATATCCTGTCAAGACCCGGCAGCACAGGCCTGCAAGTCACTCCCAGCGGAGTGGAGCTGAGGTTTTAGGAGGCAATATGAAGAAACTGTTTATTCTCGCTCTTCCGATCGTGTTTGTGCTGACAGCGTGTGGCATCAAACGAGATAATCCGCTGGATCCGAACTATTCTTCAGATATCGTCGTTCCCGTGCAAGTGACGGGGCTGCAAGATCAGGTGGTCTTGGGCACAACTCCTTATGTCATCTTGAGTTGGAATTCCAATGCACCCTTCAATACCGATGGCTACTTTGTGTGTCGCAGCTTGGGTTACAACAGCGCCTATGCCGTGGTGGATACCGTCTGGCATGTGGACAATGAACCAAGGCAGAGTTTTACACATAGCGCGGCAAATGACCACACTGTGGCTCCCGGGGACTACTATTATCGCGTCTCAGCCTTCAAGGATTTCCCCGCCGGTAGATTGGAAGGCCGGCAAAGCACTCCCAAGTTTGTGCGCATCAGCAGTCAATGATAGATCTATCATCGGCACTAAACTCACGCCAACAGGAAGTGGTGACGGATCTTGAGCATCCGATCCTCGTTCTTGCCGGAGCCGGAAGCGGGAAGACTCGCTGCATCATCTATCGCACGGCATATCTGATCCGAGAAAAGCAGATTGCGCCTTGGAAGATCCTGATCGTGACATTTACGAACAAGGCAGCCCGCGAGCTGCAGGAGCGTCTGGAAGGCTTGCTCGGCATCCCGGTCAGATCTCTCTGGGTCGGCACTTTCCACTCTATCTGTTTGCGCATCCTGCGCTATGAATCGGCGCATCTGCCCTATAATGCAAATTTCAGCATCTACGCTGATGATGAACAGAAGTCGGTCATTAAAAAGATCTACAAAGAGCATGGCTTTGACATCAAGAAATATCCCATCAACCGGGTCTTGGCAAGGATCAGCCGCTATAAGAATCGCCTCATGATGCCCGATGATCTGCATCCCGGCGACTATGAGTCAGACACCTTCCTAAAGGGGTTTGTGCAGATCTGGAGCTTCTATCAACAAGCCTTGCTCATGAATCAGGCGATGGATTTTGATGATATCCTACTCTATACGGCTCAGCTTCTGCGCGAGAAAGAAGAGCTGAGGCGGAAGTATCAAGACATCTTTCAGTATATCATGATCGATGAGTATCAGGATACAAACAAGGCGCAATTTGAGATCATCCATCATCTCGCCAAAGAGCATCAAAGAGTATGCGTGGTGGGCGATGATGATCAGGCGATCTATAGCTTCCGCGGCGCCAGTCTGCGCAATATCCTCGAGTTTGAGAGGGATTATGCCGCGGTGAAGACCATACGGCTGGAGCAAAACTATCGAAGCTGCAAAGCCATATTGGATCTGGCTAACAAGGTGATCAGCCAAAACAAAAACCGCCATCCCAAGGAGCTATGGAGCGAGCTCGGGCAAGGTCGGAAGCCGAAACTGAACGTCTATAGCGATGCCTACCTAGAAGCAGAAGCGATCACCAAAGAGATCTTAGGTCGCAGAGATGCCGGAGAAAACCTGCGAGACATCGCAATCCTCTATCGGACAAACGCTCAGTCACGCCTCTTTGAAAACGCGATGATGCAGGCTAAGCTGCCCTACAGCATCGTGGGGAGTTTGCACTTCTATCAACGCAAAGAGATCAAAGACCTCTTGGCGTATCTGAATGCCATATCCAATCCCTTTGACACGGAAAGCCTTCTGCGCGCTATCAATGAGCCTCCCCGCGGAATCGGGCAGACCACCATCAATCGCTTGCTCAGCTTCTCCGCCAAGACCCACATTCCGCTCTACAAAGCTATTCACAATCCGGATGCGGTGACCGAGCTGAAAGGCGCGGCGATCAAAAGAGTGGGGGAATTTAGCAAGCTGCTCAAGGATTGGACAGAATCTGCCAAGACCGTGCCGGCATCCGAGCTGGTCAAGGAGATCGTCGAAGAGCTGGGGCTGGTGAAGCTCTATCGCAAGAGCAGCGACCACAAAGATATCGCCCGAGCGGAGAACCTCCTCGAGTTTGTGGCATCCGTCAATGAATTCTCCGAGCGCTTTCTTAAGGAGAGCGGCAAAGCTGCCTTGCTCGAGGATTTCTTGCCGTTCATCGCTTTGCAGACCGATCTGGACAAGGTCTCTGAGGAGCAGCAAAGCGTGAGACTGATGACCCTGCACAATGCCAAGGGACTGGAATTTGAGACCGTCTATATCGCCGGGCTGGAGGATGAGCTTTTGCCGCATCGGATGAGCATGGACACCAGAGAAGAGATTGAGGAAGAGCGGCGACTCTTTTATGTGGGCATCACGCGGGCAAAGCGCAATCTGAGCCTGAGCTTGGCGGAATCACGCCGCACATATGATACCTATCAGATCTGCAAACCGAGCATCTTCCTAAATGGTTTGGGAGAGGATGTCCTGGATTGTCGGGATCTCTTTTTGGATCATCCCCGCAGCAGCTATAAGAAGCCCAAGATCAGCGTGCGTGAGAGTCAAAAGCACTTCCGCATCGGGCAGAAGGTCTGGCATAATGAGCATGGGGAGGGAGTCATCCTCTCGGTCTACGGCACCGATGAAAACGCCGTGCTCACAGTGTCGTTTAAAAACGGGAAACTCTTGAAGATAGTGGGGAAATATCTAAAGGCTGAGCCGATCTAGGGTCGGTAAGATCCCGGGTCTATTGGATCAGAGTGAGCATCGCAAAGAAGTGGCTCGTGCAGCCCAAAAGCACAAAGAGGTGCCAGATCGCGTGATGAAAGGGCATCTTCCTTGCCACATAGAAGATTACTCCTAAAGAATATGCCAATCCGCCTAAGAGAATCCAGATCAAGAATGCGGTCGAAACAGTGTTCATTAGCGGCTTGATCGCCACAAGAATGATCCATCCCATCAAGAGATAGACCAGGGTCGACACCCATTTTAGCTTGCGCATGGCAAAGATCTTGAGCAGGATTCCGATGATCGTGAGCCCCCAGATAACGCCAAAAAGAGTCCATCCCCATCCGCCGCGCATGGTTCCGATGGTCACAGGCGTATAGGTGCCGGCGATCAAAAGAAAGATGGAGGTATGATCAAGGATCCTAAAAAATCGTTTAACATAGGGTTGCGGGAAAGAGTGGTAAAGAGTTGAGGACACAAAAAGGCTGATCATCGTGGCACCATAGATGCTGAAGGAAACTACCTTCCAAGCATCATTGATACGGGCTGCATAGACGACCAATATCACGAGTCCGGCGATCGCCAAGCCGACTCCCACGCCATGCGTGATGGCATTTGCGATCTCTTCCTTCGTACTTTGCTTTGGGCTCAGCGGGATCTTGTCTAAAAAGCGTTCTTTCTTCACTTCTTCTGCCGATACAATTCGCGGATGCGGATCTCTAAGAAGTCCGGGACCAAGCCACTGATGCTCTGACCTGTGGCGATATTGTGGCGGATCATCGATGAGGAGATCTTGCACAGCGGCATATCCAAGATGCTGTGTTCTATCATAGATAAGACATCGCAAGGCATTGTGCAATCCGGTCTTGGCAGGATGATGAAGTGCAGGTTTTGGCGCAACCACTCGAAGTCGTGCCATTTTGGCAGCTTCGCGAGATTATCAGCGCCGACGATGAAGGCAAAGTTTTGTTGAGGTCTTTGCGAGAGCAGCTTGCGCAAGAGGTCGCTGGTGTATCCGCTTTCATCTCGCTCTGCGTCCCAGACCTCAATCGGAGTGCGAAAATCCTCCGCGGGCTGTTGGATGAAGTTCAGGGGGCTAAAGTGGTCAACCGCTTCTTGAGCCAGCGCCAGGCGCGTATCATAATCCAAAACGATGTCCTCGCCCTTGAAGTTGTGGTTGAAACTGGGAATCAGGATGACCTTGTACACAGGGCTGAGGCTGAGCACTTCTTTGGCAAGATAGAGATGACCATTGTGGATGGGGTCAAAGCTTCCGCCGAGAATGGCATATGCTCCTTTGAGAAAGTCTTTGTGGGGCATCTGGCTAGAACCTTGAGTCCAATCTCTGAGCTTCTTTGGAGCCGGGATATCTGGCCATGATCCTCTGATATGCCGCCTTTGCTGCATCCTCATTATCTTGAGCGAGGTGCAAGAGCGCGGAGTAGTAGAGGGATTGTCTATCCAGAGAATCCGTATTACCCAGGGCAATGACTTCATCAAAATACATCAGCGCCGCGCTATAGTCTTTCATCTTATAATAGATATATCCGTTTAGATACTTCTTTTCGATGAGTTTATACTGCGCTCGTCTGATATATTCGATCGCGGATTCATAGCGGCTGTCGTTTGGAAAGCGTTCGATGAAGTTTCGGAATGCTTCGATAGCTGCGACGGTCTCGTTTTGGTCATAGGCGGGCGGCAGAGACTCTTCAAACAGGCAAAGCCCGATGCGGTAATAGGCGTCGGATGCGTTTTGATGATCCGGGAAGCTATCCAAAAACTGCCGATACTTCAGTCTGGCATCGGTAAACTTGTTCATGGCGAAATAGCTGTCTGCCATACGCAGTGTCGCATAAGCTGTAGCGGCGGATCTGCGTTCGAAGGAGATCTCGTCATACAAACTTGCCGCTTTGGCATATTTGCCGTTGGCATAATATTCATCGGCACGCGCCAGCTTTTCATCGGTGCTGAGCTCGGTCTTGTTTTTGCTGCAGGCAGCAAAGACCAGAAGGAGCACGAGCAGGATGCTAAAGTACTTTTTCATTGATTTCCTCATTCTAATGTCCACAGCAAAAAGACTATGGAAGCGATAGCCGTGCTGGCTATCAGCGGTTCAAACCAGCGCAGGCGGGGAGCGGAGATGCTGCCATCCTGACTGCTTGGGACTGTGTGCTTGATGGTGTCGATCTTGATCAGCCGATGCTCCGGGAGGAGCAATTGTCTAAGCTCAAAATCGTACACGACCATCTGTTCGGTTCGATACGAAAAGAAGCTCTTGCGCTCTTGGGTCTGCCATCGGATGTTCATATTCACGCGGACCAGCCGAGCTTGATCTAGGGCGTAATCATCCAGACGGACGCCTCGTTCATCTTCATTAGTTTCTGCAAAGATGGGATAGCTGCGGATTTGCCTGATATCAGCGCCATTCTCAAGGAGGATCCTATTGAGCTCTTGAGACAGCGCGGGCGTCCATTCGCCACAGCGCAGATCCAAAAAGATCGCGTCGGTGGTGGGGATCAGCTCCGCTATCTGAGCAGCAATAAGCTCGACCTCGCTATCTTGCTGCTCTGCCCACGCCATTGTGGCATGGGCAAACAGCAGTATAGCAATAATGATTATCTGATATAATAGCTTCACTATTTCCTATTTCAACACAGACAGGTGTTGATCGACCAGATCCATTCTTTCAAAACTGGGGTAATTGGCTTTGACTTTGTTTAGCTCAGTTCTGGCGGCGTCGTGATCGCCCATCTGTTTGTAGGTAAGACCGATTTTAAACTGTGAATCACCCGCCTTCCACGATTTGGGATATCGGGACAGAACAGTTTGGAATTCACGCATGGCATCGGTAAAGCGAGCTTGAGCATAATACGATTCGCCCTTCCAATATACGGCATTGCCGGCGTAGTTGCTCTGCGGATAATTTGCCAAGAAGGCGTCCATTTTTGAGATGGCAGTATCGAAATTGCCTTTGTAATATTCATCGCGGGCAGCTTCATATTCCGGGACTTCGCCCGCGACTGTCTGGCTACCCTGATTCTCAAAAGGGAGGTTTTCGAGCTTTCCTTTCAAAGCATCCAGCTCAGTTTTGAGCTTGGCAATTTCAGCGGCGTTTTGCTCGATTTTGCGGATGTCGGCAGATGATGCTGTGCCCATTTGGCTGCTGCCGGTAGCTCCATCAGAGATGGCATTGAGCCTAAGCTCGAGATCACGGATCATTTGCACGATCTGACGATCGGATTCCATGACGGATCCTGTGAGATCACCGACTGCCTCTGCCAGAGCAGTGTGCTCAGCCAACATGGTTTTCATATCTGCTTCATTTTGAAGTAATTGTGCGTTGATCTGCTCGATATCGGTGGCAGTGCCTGTGGCGCCACCGCGGCGAGTCTGCATGATTTCTTTGCGCAAGACGACGAGTTCTTCGCTGTTTTGCATCAATTCAGTTTCCAGATTTGTGACCCTTTCTTCTTGAGCACGGTATGCGGAATTGCTCACACATCCGGTTAGTGCTAGTAAGACTATAGACAGTATTACTAAGTGCTTCATGGAATACTCCTTTCCTATTTGTTAGTTGTTAAAAAAGCCTGATAAGCTTTGTATGTAGAATACAAATCGGCCTTGGAGCAAAGCTCATAGAGTGAATGCATGCCCATTATGCCCACTCCACAGTCTATCACTTCAGCGCCGAGATTTGCCAAGATATAAGCGATGGTGCCGCCACCACCCTCATCGACCTTGCCCAGTTCGCCCAGTTGCCAAAATACTCCTGCGTCACTGAAGATCTTCATGATCTTAGCCGTAAATTCCGCATTGGCGTCGTTGCAGGAATATTTACCACCGCTGCCGGTGAATTTTGAGATGCCGATGCCATGATTGAAGATCACGGCATTTTGTTTTTCGTGGACACCGGGATAGTTCGGATCGATCGCGGCAGTCACGTCGCCGCTGAGTATATGCGAATTTATGAAAGCTTTGCGCAGGTTTGCGCTGGTGTTTTCTTCGCCTTTGTATGCCATCAGATCAGAGACAAAATCCTGGATGAAGATGGAGTGAGCACCTGTTGCGCCCTGGCTGCCGACTTCTTCTTTGTCTGAGAAATAGACGATCATAGTGCGTTTTGGCTTGGCGAGATTTGCCTTTGTCAGAGCGGTGAGAGCTGTGTATGCGCAGACGCGGTCGTCCTGGCCATAGCCCGCCACCATGGATCTGTCGATTCCGGCATCGCGTGCTTTACACGCCGGCACCAGATAGAGCTCGGCTGAGAGGAAATCTTCTTCTGCGATGCCGTAGGCTTTGTTCAGAGCTTCCAAAGCAAAGATCTTTGCGGCTTCCTTTTCTTTGCCGGAGGGCTCAACCATGCCGCCAAATACGAGATTCAGCTTTGATGCGTCGATTGCATCACCGATGTTTTTGCTATATTGCTCTTTACGCGCCAGATGCGGCAGAAGGTCCGGAATGATGAAGACCGGCTCGTCTTCCTTTTCGCCTAGGCTGATATTGAGCAGGCTGCCATCGGCTTTGACCACCACGCCATGCAGTGCCAGCGGTGTGGAAACCCATTGATACTTTTTGATGCCGCCATAATAGTGAGTGCGCATGCACGCCATCTCAGAAGGGCCGTCTTGATACAGCGGGTTTTGCTTGAGGTCGATTCTGGGCGCGTCGATATGAGCCGCGACCATGTTAAATCCCTCAGAAAGCGGTTCTGTGCCAAGGATAGCCATAGCCATTGTGCGTCCGCGAAAGATGCTATAGACCTTCTTGGAACCCTTTTTGCCTTTTATATCGGTGAATTTTTCTTTTTTTAGGAAAGCTTCTGTCCAAACTACAGCTTCGCGCTCTGTCTTTGCCAAATCCAGATACTTTTTGTATTCCACGGCATAGTCCATGGCTGCTTTCTGTTCTGCTACCGGAGCGTCTTTCCAGAAGTTCTTACGTTCATAAGTAAGCTTTGTTTTTGATTCGCCTTTTTTCATTGGTTCTCCATTTATCTTTTTTATTTTATAATATCTTGAGGATCTCTATCTGTCGCTCGCCCATGGGGGCTTTGATCAGAGCTATCTCGCCGGGTTTTTTGCCCAAGAGCCCTTTGCCGATGGGGGAAACCACCGAGACCACCTGTTTACTGGTCTCTTCTTCATAAAAGTTCAATTCTGCCGCGCCCACCAATAGGAAGTCCAGCTCTTCGCCGGTGTCCAGATCGCGGGTTTTGCATGAGGAGCCAAATCTCACGGCATCTTTGGGGAAGACCGAGGTGTCGATCACCTTGAGCTGAGCAGATCTCTTCCTGAGATAGTCGATCTCGCCATCTATCTGGCGTTGCCGCTCTTTAGCAGCTTTGTATTCGGCATTTTCGGAGAGATCGCCAAATTCACGCGCTATTGCGACTGCTTTGATCACTTCCGGACGTTCTGTCATCAGGGAATTGATACGCCGTTGCAAGCGCTCCATGCCTGTCGTGGTGATGTATATACTCAGATCCATCAGGCTTTGGCTCCTTTTTTCCTGTTAAGAATCTTCTGAGCTGCCAAACCACCTTTTTTGACTCGTGCGTTTCCACTTTTTGCCCAGATCTCGACAATCTCTTCAAAATCCGGATTGTAGCTCATGATGGAAGAACTGAGTAGCTCGACTATCTGAGGATCACGGGATATCCCATACTCTTTCCAGATGGATGCATAAAGCTCGGGATCAAGCTTGGCAAGCGTCTTCAAAAAGAGAACATGCAGGCTCTGAAGATCACCCAAGGGATAGGACCACTGATGCTGAAAATGATTCAGCACTTCCGGCATGAGATCCTCGCGCCGCTTGATCAGCTTGATGAGTAGATTGATGGCGCTGCGAGAGATGCTGTCATTGTCCGCTTTGCTCCATTGATACACGTGCGAAAGATACTTCTGAGGATACTTGCGTACCAAAGGCAGCATGACTCGATCCAGCAAAGCATTGACCTGCGAAGCATTGCCGCTTTGCATCATCTCTTCCAACAGGGGGAGATACAAATCCGGCTTTTTGTTTAAAATTTTGGACATAATAGCCCCAAACGCGATCTTGCCATAATCTCCTTTTTTAAGCCACAAATGCCGATAAAAAGGAATGTATTCGCTGTGACGCTTGCCCAAACGCTGCACCATGATGCCGCAGATGAAGGTCACGACTTCAGAGGGGATCTTACCATTGACCCGCTCGGGATAAGCATTGAATATGATCTCAAAATCATAATCTTTCCCGGGGAGTTTGTGTTCCAGATAATCGTCTGTATCCAAAGTCAGCCTTTCTTTCCAGTCTATGGTAAGCATCTCTATCTCCTATAAGTACAATATTTTTTACCTTATGGCATAGAGCCGTGAGTGCATAATACTGTCAAGCAAAAAGTAATCCCCGGCTCACGGCGCACTATAGCTCACACTCCATACTAGCCATTCCGGGCTTGACCCTGAATCCATGACATTTTATAGTAGGCACAGATCCCCCGGCATACGAGCGGTTGCCAGCCGTTATCAGAGCTGGTGAGTGGGATCCATAATTGCGTTCCGATGGGGCACAAGGGGAAGATTTTGGATGCTGTGCCGCCTAGCCCCGTCCGGGGCGCAAGTAGACGGCGAGGGTGCGGAGAGGCCCCTAGTTCGGATGTGCAAAGAAGTTGTAAGCCCCTTGTGGGCGACTCCGCCTCATATCGCCATTTTTGGATATTGATTCTTATTGCCGGCGCTTAAAAAGCACCGGAAATCATCTTATCTGCTCTTCCGATAATCATGATACGGCAGTTGAAACCGCCGCCCATCCGGGCAGGGAGCTTCGTTTCTATAGATTCCGGATAAGCCTCACTCCGTTCGACTTTCCGGAATGACTAATGTGGGCTGGTGGGCAGGGTGTAATCTGATTTGTCACTTCTATCTAAAATGCCGTCCCGCTGGGACTCAGGCAATCCTTAGGAGGCATCGATGCTATCTAAAATAGCGTGCCTACGGCACTCATTTGCCGCATAACGCATAACGCAAAACCCGCAAATCCAGCACTTCGGAATTTCAGCACTCTAAAATCAAATCACTAGAATCCGTCAAATCAGTTAGATCTGCGTTCTATATTCATTGATCTCCAGCGCCAAAAGCGACTAATGTAGGGGCGGTTTGTAGCCGCCCATAGTAGACGCGACATCTTGTCGCGTGGGATGGTATCCGCCCAACCGGGCAAGGAGTCCTGGAACTGCTTCTTAAGCTTCTAAGCCCTCTCAATCAATTCGTGATAATTAGTGCAAATTCGTGGACAGATTATGGATTCCGGGTCAAGC
>CALGPA010000134.1 GCA_937960795.1 uncultured bacterium
GCTTGAGATCTGCTTCAATGTCGGATTTTCCGCCCTTCTTCTGTGGAGGGACGGGGGAGGCAGGAGACCAAGAATAGACCTCTGCGTCACCTTCCATGGAGATCACGGAGGGAAGCTTGCCGGAAACTCCGATTGACATGCAGCGCGTGGGCTTGAACATGAGTCCCATATTTGCACCAAAACCGATTCCGCTTCCGGAAAGGTCGCTGGTGATGGGCACAAAGGGATAGCTGGCACCGAGTGCCGGATTGAACTTGATCTGGGCAATATCGATCATGCCGTACATGGCGCTGAGTCCTGCTCCCACAGAGAGATTTGGCAGGATTTGATACGCGACGGTGGGATGCAGGTCGATCACAGCAACCGAGCTCATCATCTCTTCATCGGGAAAGCCATCTGCATATACCAAAGGTCCCATGGGGCTCTGACTGGGCAGATCATAGGCATCCCATGTGGTGCCCAATCCATAGGGTACATACAAGCCTAAGCCCCACTTGAAGCGGGAATCCCGCGTCATGGTGAGGAAGGCACTGGGGAACATTCTCAGGCTGGTCTCTGCCTCATATTCGGTGGCGCTGTAGCCGGGAAATTGGCTCTGAGCTGTGCCACTGGGATCCCAGGAAGATGTCGGCAAAATAAAAGTTCCGCCCAAAGAGAAGGAATTTTCATTCATGAAGCCAAGTCCTGCAGGATTCCAAAACATAGCTGAGGGATCATCCGAAAGGCCACGGAAAGCCCCGCCCATTGAAGTAGCACGAGAGCCCACTCCCGTGAGCGCGAAACCACCGGCAAATAGCTGACTTGCCAGAAGGCTCAGGCATAAGATCAAGAATACATTTCGTAGTCTCATCATCTTTTGTCTCCTTATTAATTGCCGCTTTAGATGGCAATTATGATTCTGGCGTGAATCTTATTCAGATGCCTTTTCCAGTCAAGAGAAATGTTTACTAGTGCCTCCACCAAGCTGTAGCATGGGTAGCAAATCATCTAGCTTGAACAATGTTCCCCGGGATTATATCGCGGTAGTCTATTACAATATCGAGATCTACGATAGCTCTCCGGGACGCATGGACGCGCGCGGAACCAAGATCAGCCCCTGAGGAAAGAGACGAGAAACAAGCCCATTTACGAACATATAAATACGTCATACGCGTTGTATTGCGAATACATAATACGGGATAAAGTGCTTGAACGACGCCTGATTTTCGGTTCCTATCCGGATATTATGAGTCCCCGGATGAGAATGCCCAAGATAACCAGGAAGATTATGATGATCGGCAGGCAGGACAAGATACAAGAGAGATCCTGTGCATCATCGGCTTTGTCTTTGCCATCAGGGGCTTTGCCGTCGATCAGCTCATCAAGCTCTTTGTCTCCGGTCCAGCTATCGTTTGTCTTCATTGTGCCCGCCTAGGCCTCTGTTCATTAGATATCGCGACCATAGATCCTCCTTAGTCTCCTTTACCACGCAGATAAAAGCTACTGATCCACCGATATCTTAAGAGCGGGGATCTGTCAAGCACAAGTCCGGCTTAGCCGGGGGGGGGGGTGTCTCGTGGGGACTAGATATAGATCGTCGTAGCCAGCCAAAAGTAGACCATCAAGGACAGCGCATCCACGATGGTGGTGATGATCGGGGCAGCCATGATGGCGGGATCTATCCTGAGTTTGCGAGCGATGATGGGCAAGGAGCAGCCCACAATCTTTGCTGTGACCACCGTGAAGAGCATCGCCACAGACACGGTGATGCCCAGCATCATATCGCGATTGAAGAGCAGAATTCTGAGGAAATTCACCACCGCAAGGGTGACGCCAACCAAGAGGCTGATGCGAAGTTCTATGAAAAAGACCTTTGAATAGTCGCTGATATCGATCTCTCCCAGAGCCATGCCGCGGATGATGAGTGTGGCAGATTGTGCTCCCGCGTTGCCGCCTGTGTCCATCAGGATCGGGATGAAGGCAGCCAGGATGACCATCTCAGTCAAAGCGGCTTCATAGCCTTGGATGATAAATCCCGTGAAGGTGGCAGAGATCATCAAAAAGAGCAGCCACAAGATTCTCCTGCGTGCCAGATCGATGATGCCTGAATCCAGATATTCGAGATCGCTGTGAGCCAAAGCGCTCATCTTTTCAAAGTCTTCGGTGCTCTCGTCCACGACCACTTCCAGAGCGTCATCAGCCGTGATGATTCCGAGCATCTTCTTCCTTTGATCCACCACCGGGATACTGGAAAAGCCATATTTATGAAAGATACGCGCCACTTCTTCCTGATCCATCTCGGGCGTCACGGAGAGGACATTGGGATTTGTCAGATCCCGAAGATGTGTATCAAATCTACTAACGACGATGTCGCGCAAAGAGATCACGCCTTGTAGAGCGCCCTGTTTATCAAGTACATAGATATAGAAAAGGGCTTCTGCTTCCTCTCCATATTGCTGGAGATATTCCAGAGCTTCTTTGACGGTCATTGCTTCTTTGATGGCGACAAATTCGGTCGCCATGATGCCACCGGCAGTTTCGGGGTCATAGCGCATCAAGGATTTGAGTTTGGAGGCTTCCTCGGGCTCCAAACTTGCGATCAGATCATCTGCATCTTTGGGATCCAAGGTCTCCAAGAGGTCGACCAATTCATCCGATGCCATTTCGCTGATAATTTGTTGCTGCTTCTGCCCTTCGAAGAGATCAAAGATCTCGTTTTTGTCTTCATCATCAGCTTCTTCAATGATCTCAGCCAAGATGTCGTTGGGCAGCCGAGCTAGGAAAGAGATCTGATCTATGTCCGAATCTTCCAGAGCGTCAAGAATATCAGCAGGATGGATAAATTCCAGAGCTTTCTTGAGCTTTTCGGGGTCATTCATCTGATCAATGTATTGTAAAAGGTCATTCCCGGTTAGTTTCTCTGACATAATCAGACTCCTCAAACTGATTTGGAAGCAAGCCCGGCAAAGGGCAGACAATGATCCAAACCAAACAAATGATTGCGTATATTTTAGCCGCTATTAAGGCAATGACATCATGCGGTCGATAAAAAAATCCTGGGCAAATCCGTCAAGGGAAAGAGGATCATGTGCCTACCATCTACATGGTATTAGTCCAATCTCATGAGATAAGATTTCTGACGCAGTATGGTAATGTTAGATTGACAGAAACTCAAGCTTCAGCGAGCCTGACCACAGTGATGTATTAGGTAAGAATCACGAGATAAACCATTTATTCCGGCGGTGCTATGTTCTTTTTTAGATTAAGTTTTAAGGTTTTGAGGCAGATTCCGGATAAGCCTCACTACGTTTGACTTTCCGGAATTACTAAACTGGGGCGACGGGTGGGGATATGGAAAGACTGCCAAACTCTACATTCGATTTGTGCAACGACCCCGAATTCTTCATCCTCAATTTTCAACTCTCAATTCGATTTGCCGCGAAGTGGCAAATCGCGTAAGTCCTTATTTTCTCACCGCTTGCACGCTCGACCGGTGAGCGACCGGTGAGGGAGGCATGAGGAGCCCATATTTTGCAAGCAGTTATGAGCCTGATAATTGGGGCTGAATACTAGGAAGCGACCCCTAGGATAAGATGATCCTAATAAAGTACTTGACGAGTTTTAGGCTACCAGGTAGTTTGAATTTTTGCGATTTGGTCTTCTGGATCAAATTGTAGTTGTAGAGTCAGACAAGAATCAAGGAGGATTAATGAGTATCACTATTCACCACTTGCACATTGATTTGCGTAAAGTGCAAGAGTTCATTTTTAAGGTTCCCAAACTCAAGTATATGTTGGGGGCTAACTCATGTATTGGAGAGTTGTTTAGCAAGAACTTACCGGAAATGATGCCTCCGTGTGACTCGATATTTCCCCATATCCCTGAGGACAGTCCACTCCAGATCAGGAAACTGCTCGAAAAAAATGTCTTATCCTCTGCCGGTGGCCACTTTGAAGCGGTATTCCAAACACAAGCTGAGCTTGATATATTCGTAGCCAAAGCATGTCATCTCATCAGAGACAAAGCACCCGGGCTAGAGATTACCATGTCCAAAAGAGAATTCAGCCCTGAAGATACCTGGAAGCAGTTTATGGAAGACTGCAAATCCCTGCCCATTGATACCCGTGCAGCATCTCCGATATTCGTAGACGCGCCCTTTTATCAGTTGTGCACAATGGATGGAGAGTCCCTCGGAGTAGGTCGGGAACAGGGAAACGTGGTTGGAGCATCAGCCAAGATGATGTCTCAGCAAGCGGATAGTTTTTATTCACTGAAGACAGAGGATGCCATATCCCGGTTTTATAAGGCTAACGGAATCAATTGCGCACGGTTACCCAAAGAATTGACTGAGTTGGCTAAAAGCGGGAAAAGCAATAAAAGGAACATGCTTGCCTATATCAAGGCAGATGGAAACGGGACCGGGGCCAGGTTCAAAGATCTAAGAGAGAGCATCGATTCAAAGAATGTCTTTGAAGCCTTTATTGAGATCGAGCGATTCTGGCATCAAAACCGTAAGCAAATGAACGATTTGCTATACGGCGCAGTATCTTCATACATTGATGAGAAAGGTAAATATCCGAGCCTGCCTTTCATCTTGCTGATGCTGGGAGGAGATGATTTGTTCTTGATCAGCACCCCGGAGATAGCCCTGGATATAGCCTCGAAACTAGCCTCCGCTGATCGAGGGGGTCTCTCAGTCTCAGTGGGTGTAGCATTCGTAAAGGATTCATATCCAGTGGCTCAGGCCAATGAAATCGCTGAGATGTGTCTGGAATCAGCAAAAGCAGCCGGCTACGCAAAGATGAATAGTTCAAGTATAACTCCCTATGTTGATTGGCACGTTCATTTTGATAGCGTCTATCAGGACCTAAAAGATCTCCGTCTTGCTTCCTATGTACTGAGCTACACAGATGATTATCAAGCCATGACCGAAGTCCTCTCTATGAAGCCCTATACCGGCGCAGAGATCAAAACTGTGCTTTCTTATGTTCTAGATCTGGCAAATGCTCTTGATAGCCCTGACGCCAAGATCGCAAACAATAAGATCAAGACATATCGTTCAGCTCTGAAAAATGGGTATAAAGATGTGGAGTTCCTGAGGGATCTGTTGTTCAAAGATGATGAATTGCTTAAAGCTGTCTTCACCTATGAAAAACCAGAAAATGGCCTTCGTCTGGACTCCTCCCTGGATAAAATCGAAATCATCGATTTCTATAGACTTGGCCTAAAAGACAAGGGGGCAAATCATGAAAATCATTAAGATCACATGCGTTATGGAGATGCTCGAAGATTTTCACCTTGGCACCGGAACTGGTAATATCGGGCTATTCGATGACGCTCAGTACCGAGACCAGGGTATGGTATCCATCCGCGAGAGTTCCCTGAAAGGACTATTGAAAGATTCCTGCCGGCAGATCAACCAGTATCACGCAGACTTTGCTGATGGCAAAGAGGATGATTGTAATAAATGCTATCAGCGCATCTTTGAATCTCACCAAGATCTTCACTCTTTGGACATTCGGATTGAGCCGGCCAGCCCTGAAGAAAAGCGTAGCAATACGGTGATACACTACTTTACTGCGCTTGATGCTGAAACCGGCACTGCCAAAGCAAATACGCTACGATCCCTGGAGTTTGGAGCAAAATCTCTTAAGTTTGATGTAAGCGTGAGCTATGCTTGCCGGGATGAGGATTCTGAAACGATCAAGGACTACCTCGAAGAAGCCCTGAGAAACATCAAAAGTTTGGGTGGACATCGCCGCAGAGGCTTTGGGGCGCTTCACATCTCAGAGATTCAATCCACGTTGATCTCACCTGAAGCAGTTGAGACCTTGAACTGTAGCGGCTCAGCGATCGGACTCATACTTGAATTGCAAGAAGATACCCTGATCTCCGCCAAAGCTCAGAGCGGCAATATGCTAAAGACAAATGACTACATCACAGGAACCACTATCCTGGGGATGTTGCGGGCAAAGCTGCTTGGCATGAAAATCGAAAATGCGTATCTGGATGACGATAGCGTTCGGGCAAGCTTCTTTTATCCCTTACCTGCTTCGGAGTCTGATACCGAATCCATCGTGCACCCTGTCTTTACCTCTCTTCGCAAGAAGAAAGATTATCGGAAAATTGGAGAAGATAAAGCAAGGATTCCCATATGGGCTCTATGCGAAAGGTCTTTCAAGCAGAAAACAGTTGCCGATATCCTAAGTCAGAACACACTACGTACAGATATCGAACATAGCGATCCCAGCAAGGGCATGTATGATGGGTATCTATATCTAGACAAATCCGGTGCCAAAGACTGGGGAAAGGCTCTGTATTACAAGGCTAGGACAAGAACCCACCAAAGAAACAATATTGACCCCTCCACGCAGCGCACCAAAGATGGAGGTGTGTTTGTGGAACAAAGGATCCAAAAAGGAAGCCGCTTTATGGGCCGCCTGCACTTCAAAGATGAGAGTGCCTGCGCAGATTTTTGCCGGGATTTTTCGCCCTGGCTCAGCGGAGCAAATATGCTGAATCTTGGCCGAGGAGCCAAGCCCTGCAAGATAAAGTCATACACGATGCTGAGTGAGAGTGATGCCAATCACCCACTCGCGCTAGCAGACAATAGCTTCACCATCAGCATGATCAGTGATGTGGTGCTTTTCGACGACAAGCTGAGACCGGTGAGTCACTTCAATGAAGAATGCCTTGCTTCGCTATTGGGAGATTCCTATTGCAAAGATGATTTTGTCCTTGAGCGCTATTCTGAGCGGAGTGGAATCACATCTTCTTTCAGCGGCACTACCGGCCTGAGAAGATTCCGGGACATTGCGATCAGAAAAGGCAGCTCTTACCGCTTTGTCCTCCAAGACCCCACCAAGGCCGGATGTCTTGTGAAAGACCTGCAGGCATTGGAGCAACCCGGCATCGGAGTCAAGAAAAATGAAGGATTTGGCATGATTGTCATTAATCACCCGATTCACGATATCGAGCCCACCAAGCCATCTTCAGGTCAAGCTGAAGTCAAGCTATGCGTCGCTAAAAGCATTGGCAACAATGCCGAAAGCCAGAGACTGACCGATAAAGCAAAGGTCTACCATGAAGCCGATGACTTGCTGTCCAAACTGCAGCAGGCGAAGAATGAAACACGTGAGTTATGGAAGAGCTTTGCGTTCAAGATTATCAATCTGATTAGTGAGAATGATAGTGGGGATGCCCTAAAAGCAAAGCTGCATGATATAGAGGAAGTGAAAAATGATGCATGGAAAAGTGATGACTATCGTAAGCACATCCTCAATGAAATCCTTGCAAGTTCCTGTAATGGAGATTCGGTAAAAATCGCCCTAAAAAAACTACTTGCCAAATCCGGAGGTAAATCCCATGAATAAGACACTAAGATTGTTTTGGGCTGTGGAGCTGCAGTTTCTGTCACCGATCCACATAGGTAAAGGTAGCTCTGATAGATACATGGGAGCTGCTGAAATCGTGCAGAATGGAGCGGATGAATATGTGATTCCGGGCACCTCTCTGGCTGGACTCTTCTTTTCCAAAATGATGCTCTGTGCCAAGCTAGATAAAGAAGATGATTTGCTTAAGCGCCTATTGCCTGATGATCAGAACGCGGAAGCATCTCCGATCGTGTTTAGAACAGTCGTCCTCAAGCCCAAAGGAGATTATCTGAGAGACCGGGTGCGGATCAATCGAGAAACGAAAACGGCAGATGATAATGCCAAGTTTAGCCAGTGGGAAGTGCTCCCCGAGAATACTACCGTCTTGATTGAGCTGGATAACGTCTCAAAGGGATCTCGGCGCTTTTCTGAGGAGAAGGTATCTCGGCTCAAGCTGTGGATCAGCCAGGTACTGGCCTCCTGGCACCAGGAAGGCTTCTTTATCGGCGCTCATTCCTCTGTGGGCAATGGCTTCACAAAAGTGGCGAAAGTCAAAGTGAGCTCTTTGAACAAAGATAACTATCAGGTTTATCTCAACACAGCCCCCACCGATACACAGATTGTGGAAAAAATGCAAGGCACCGAGCTGGACCTGGCGAGCTTTGATTTCATTCCCAGCTTCAAGCGTAGATATAGGCTTACCATAAAGACAGGTTTGCATGACCCGCTTTTAATCAAAGGTAACGTCTTCTATCCCAGCAAGAAAAATCCTGAAACGGACGCAGCTTTCATTAATAGGGATGGCAGGCCATATATCCCCGGCTCATCCATTCGCGGAGCCATCAGCTCATTTATGGAGAAGTATGATGTGCCTGGCTGGAAAGAACTCACCGGAGACACCGATAGAGCCGGGCGGATCATGTTTACAGATTTGTCTATGATCGATAGCGAAGCCAAAGCCGAGTTTATCCAGATCGAAAGGCACGCGGAAGATCAGCTTTCCCGGGCCATTTATGGTTCCGGCAAGTTCGATGAGGAAAGAGTCTTTAACGCGGTCTTTCAGGGAGAGATACTGCTGGCAAGCGGCAATTCGCTCGAGCAAGAGAGCCTGGAGCACATCTTTGGTTTTCTTAAAGATGGCTTAAGGCATCGTTTGATAGGTTTAGGCTCCGGTGCCGCGCATCCGGAAATGACCCTTGAGGAGGTAAAATGAAAACGATATCGCTAGCAGTAATCATGGATACTCTCAAGCAGGATTTTGCTGATGCCTGGTTTATCGGGCAGAGAAAATGGTCTTGTGCTCTGGCGCGCCAAGTTCTGGAGCTTGAACAAAAGCTTCGTGCGGCAAACACAAAGCAAACTGAGCCCCACAAGGACTGTGGTCTGGTGTTTATCCCCTCGATGACTGAAGTGGATGAGAGCTTGATCCGGGATTGTGATCGGCTATATGTCTTCGACTCCGGTAAACAGCTTTCAGTGATTCAGATAGCCCCCGGAAGCTTCATCAGTACTATCAATCATAAGTCAGAAAAGGAAAGTGAACTCAAGCCGGAGATGATCACCAGAACTGATGAGAGGGGGTATCGCTACGGCTTTGCAAACCTGATCGGCAGCATTCCGGATTTGAACACATACCCTGTCAAAGTATACGTAAACCATGCAGATGATACATGGAGGTTCTCCAAATGAACTATTGGAATAGAAACAATCATGAAAGGCCCACATCCATCAAAGATGCGATTCAAAAACTCCCCTATGGCTTTGCTCCTGTTGATAAAGACAAGCTAAATTATGACAATATGGTTCCTTTGGATAAAGACGATGAGAGCCTGATTACTGGTCACATAAACTGTGAAATGTATGCCCTCAATGAACTATGTGTTGGCAACACACATAAGGATTTGGGCCATGATAAGGTTGAGATTGCACCGCTGACGGTTGATGGCAAGATTGTTATCCCCTCATCAACATTAAAGGGATGCTTTGCAAACTTCCTCGCCGCATACTTGCAGTACCCCATCTCCAGAATGAACAACAGGCAATATGGCTTCCGCCCGAACAATGCTCCCTCAGGAAAAAGTGTAGCGAATTATGCGGGCATTATTGAGAGCATAGCAGAAGACAACAGCATTACCGTAAAAAGGTTCAAAGAGCGGTACTATGCGTTTACAAAATACAAATATAGTCCAGCTAAGGCCAGTCGCCATAACTATCGTGATACAAACCATAATGACCGGCCACTTTACAAGTATCAGATAAGAA
>CALGPA010000135.1 GCA_937960795.1 uncultured bacterium
TCCATCCTCCATCCTCAATTCTCAGTTTAATTTTCGGCGCAGCCATAAATCGACTAAGTCCTTATTTTCTCACCGCTTGCACGCTCGACCGGTGAGCGACCGGTGAGGGAGGCATGAGAGTGCCTGCAAAACAGAGACTTAGGGATGCTGATATGGGGAGATTATTCTGCTGGATAATTTCCGGACTATGTAAGGAAGTGTGAGATAGGATTGGGCTAACATCTGCCCGGTTTATGGGGAAGCTTTGCTGTAAGAGAGATGATCAGGGCTGAAGATGGCGCTGCCAATTTGCCAGCCAGCGCCGGGTATCGCTAAAGACCAAGTCCTTTTTGAGACGATCGTTTGTGGTTCTTGCCGAAAAGGGGACATCACTAAATGCCGGAGGTAGCATGGTCTTGCGATTTGCCGGGAATAGTCCCAGCTTGTAGATGATCATTATTTGTGCGGAGGGGCTGAGCGCATAATCCACAAAAGCTCCTGCCAGGGCGGGGTCCTTGCTTTGCTGATGAATACCGAGGGATTCCGTGTAGAGGAAGCTGCCTTCGCTAAAGAGGACAAAATCCAATCCGGGCTCTTGGGGATGGATTTCTTTTTGCCATGCCGGCCACGTGGATAGTCCTATCATGAGTTTGCTCTTTCCTTCCTGAAGCGCGCTGAGGGCATCTTGTGGGTGGTCATGCTGAGTGGAGACATTTTTCCTAAGCGCTCTGAGCATCTGGGTGTAGCCACTGGTGCCGAAGATTGAGACAATCCAATGGATTCCGGCGCGGGAGCTTCCCGTCACGAAGGGATCAAGGATCGCCATGGAATCCATGAAGCGAGCATCCTGCAATTCGCCAAAAGAGGCGGGAGGATTGTCGATGAGGGAGCTGTTGTATATGACGCTGAGATGTGAGAAGCCATAAGGCATGGTGTGATCATCGGGATCGGGGGCGCAATCTTGCGCGAGATCTTCATTTGTGGAAGATGAATATGGCAGGAAAAATCCTTCCAATGAGTCAGACGCGGCGAAGGAGGAAGGGATCCCAAAGATGATATCCGCATCTGCATTTGGGGATCTGAGGGCACGAATCAGAGCTTCGGGATCATTGTAAAGTTGCAGCTCGACTCGGCAATCGTAATCCTTCTCAAAATCCGGAATAATGGCATCTTGCAGGCCGGATCTATAGAAATCAGTGAGAGCATAGATCTTTAGGAACTGAAAAGAGTTTGAAGACACGGCAACTTGCTTTTTTTGGTCGCGAGGCATGCAAGCGGTCAAGATGAGTAGGACAATCAGGAGGGTCTTTTGCATCTACATTGCACCAAAGAGCATCCACGCGACGATGAAATCCATGATCAGGATTGCCACGGAGCTATAGACGACCGTCTGGGTGGTGCTTCTGCCGACGCCCTCTGCCCCGCCGTAGCTGCGATCGCCAAAATAGCAAGCTATGGAGGTGATGATAAAGCCAAAGACGATGGATTTTAGCAAGCCGCTCCAGAGGTCAAAGGGCTCAAAATAGGCTCTCATATTTGAGAAGAAGGTGTGGTAGTGCAGGCCATAGCGGAGATAGGAAAAGTACCACGCGCAGAGGATGCTGATGGCATTTGCGAAGATGGTGATGAGCGGAAAAGCGACGATGCCTGCCAGGATGCGCGGCATATAGAGAAACTCGTGCACATTGATATTCATGCTGTGCAGGGCGTCAATCTGCTCGGAGACCTTCATTGTGCCGATCTCTGCTGCCATGGAAGCGCCAATCTTGCCGGTGAGCACCAAGCCCGTGAGCACAGGAGCCAGCTCGATCATTGTGGATTTGCCGATGAGCACGCTGAGTAGATTCAGGGGGATATAGCCCTTGGATTGATAGACGGCTTGGAGGGCGGTGACCAATCCCGTAAACGCGGCGGTGAGGAAGATGAGGAATAGGGAATCATAGCCGATGCGTTTGAATTGGATGAGAAATTCCAGTCTTCTTTTGGGGAGCGCGACAATGCCGACAAAGCTCTTGCGGACAAAGATGCTATATTCCCCGATGCCTGCCAGGATATCCGAGATCATGGGCCTTCTTCACCTCGATCTAAGGAGCGGAAGAGGGTGTATTCTTTGTCAAATCCGAGATCCACGGAGCCGGTGGATCCATGGCGGTTTTTGCCCACGATAATCTCAGCGACGCCCGGTTTCTCGGTGTTTTCGGGATTGTAATATTCATCACGATAGATAAACATCACCAAGTCAGCGTCCTGCTCGATGGCGCCGGATTCCCTGAGATCTGCCAAGCGGGGGCGTCTATCTTCGCGGTTTTCCAAGCCACGATTGAGCTGAGAGAGGGCAATGACAGGGATCTTCATGTCTTTTGCGAGGACCTTCATGGAGCGAGAAATCTCTGAGATCTCTTGCTGACGATTGTCCCGATCTTTGGTGAGCCCCATGAGCTGAAGATAGTCGATCAGGATGAGATCCAAGCCTCCGACTTCTGCAGCAAGGCGTCTGGTCTTGGCGCGAATATCCAGCGGGGTGTTTGTCCCGGATTCGTCGATATAGATCTGCTTTGAGCTGAGCACTTCTGAGGCTTGCATTATGCGGATCAGCTTTTCTTCGTTCATGCCATAGCCTTTGAGCATGCTGTCCATATTCACTTCGGAGGCTGAGGAAAACATTCTCATGATCACTTCATCGGCAGCCATCTCCATGGTGAATACGGCGACTTTCTTTTTGAGGTTTACTGCGGCATGAGTGGCGATATTGAGGGCAAGCGAGGTCTTTCCCATCGCCGGACGAGCGGCTATGATGATAAACTGACCGGGGCGGAATCCACCGGTTAGGCGATCCAGATCCCCAAATCCGCTGCCGACTCCGGTGACGGGACTCTTGGTGCTGGCGATTTGGTCGATATTGTGCAGCACTTCCGCTGAGATCTGATCGATCTTGATAAAGCCTTGGTGTTGGGGGATCTCAGCGATCTCGAAGATGGACTGTTCGGCTTTGTCGACGATGGTCTTGACATCCGAAGTGGAGCTATAGCAGGATTCTATGATGCCATTGGAGGCTACGATCAATTGCCTAAGCAGTGCTTGCTCGGTGATGATATTGACGTGGTATTCGAAGTTTGCGCTGGAGACGACGAAGTCCGCGATCTCGTTCAGGTATGGGATGCCTCCCACCTTTTCCAGGTGATTGTTGCGCTCAAGGCGGTTGATGAGGGTGAGAGTGTCGACTTCGATGCCATCATTGAACAATTCGCAGATGCTGCGGAAGATCATTTTGTGAGCCGCACGGGAGAAGAAGATTTCTTTGACCTTTTCGATGCCACGACTGACGGCATCAGAATCGATCAACATAGCAGAAAGCACAGCTGCTTCGGCATTTAGATCCGCAGGGAGCTTGCGATCCGAGATTCCTTTGAGTTCTTCGCTTTCCTTTTTCTTTGCCATTTAGTCTTCCTTGCTGACTTTTTCGCGGAGCGCTTTGGCAACGCCTGGTGGGACAAAATCATGGAGATCTCCGCCCAGCTCTGCCAATTGGCGAATCATCGAGGAGGAGAGATACATGTATCTGAGGCTGGGCACCAGAAAGATGGTCTCGATATCCTGATTGAGTTTTTTATTTGTGAGCGCCAGAGAGAGTTCATATTCAAAATCCGACACGGCGCGCAGTCCGCGGATCATGATCGGGCAATCTTCCTTTTTGGCAAAATCCACCACCATGCCGGAGAAGCTCTTGACCGTCACATTCGGAAGGTGTGAGCATGCTTCTTGGCAGAGGGCAAAGCGTTCATCCAAGCTGAAGTAGTTTAGTTTGTTTGTATAAAAGGCAATGCCGAGGATCACTTCATCAAAGGTATTAGCTGCTTTTTCCAGGATGTTCAGGTGCCCTAAAGTGATCGGGTCGAATGTGCCCGGATAGAGTGCTTTCATCGTGATGCCTTTATGATTTCTTCGATCTCTTCGATTTCTTTGGGAATGTTTTGGGAGAGAACACAATATCCTTCGGGGGTGACCACGACATCGTCCTCAATGCGGACTCCGAGACTTTCCTCGGGGATGTAGATGCCGGGCTCGACCGTGATCACATTGCCGACTTCCAATATGGCATCTCTGCCGCCGAGATCATGAGTGTCCATGCCCAAGAAATGACCAAGGCCATGCATATAGTATTTGCTGACGTCTTTTTTATCATCGATGAGCCCCAAGGCAATGAGTTCTTCGCCGATTAGATCACGGCTCTTCTGGTGGAGATCCATGAGCTTCACCCCGGGGGCTATCATGCTGATGATCTCTTTATTGACGCGGAGCACAGCGGAATAGACCGCTTTTTGCCTCTCGCTGAAGCTTCCACTGATGGGGAAACAGCGGGAGATATCCGCAGAATAGTTTAGATTTGAAGCACCGACATCCATGAGCACCAGTTGACCGGCCTCGATCTGACATTCGTTCTTTTCATAATGTAAGGTGGCGGCGTTTGCTCCGGCGGCGATGATCGGAGCGAAACCCCAGTGTTTGAGGCCGCTACGTTGGATCCGGTAGAAAAGCATGGCTTCCAGCTCATACTCCATCATGCCGGGGCGGGAGCTTTCCCAGATATCCATGATGCCTTTGCCGGTGACGTCTATGGCGCGCTGCATCTGAGCGATCTCCCAATCACTTTTTACCTTGCGTAGCGGAGTGATGAGGGCAGTGATGCAGTGGATGGCGATCTGGGGGAAACGTTCTCGCACAGGGATCAGGCGGAACAGCGGATATGAAAGCGGCATGTCCAAAGACTGGGCGCCGACGTTTGAATGGATGCGGGAGATCATGGGGCAATATTGGGAAAGAACTGGGTCAAAATCTTCAAGAAACAGGACTTGGGATATCCCGCTGATCTCGGTAGCTTCTTCTTGACTCATCTTTTTACCTTCCCAAACCTCGCGTTCGGGGCTGCTGCGTTCAATGAACAAAAACTCAGTATTTCCATTTTGTCCCTTGAAGGACAGATAGATGGCGTGCGGAATATTCAAGCCGGTCAGATATAGGAAGTTGTTGTCTTGCTTAAACTTTTCCAGCTTTCCCTGCCGAGCGGCGAAGAGGATCACTGCATCATTGGTCTGCATTGCCTCAAAGAGGGCTGTACGGCGCGGTTTGCAAATCTCTTGATTCATCATGTCTCCATATAATGTTTAGATTATTTCTCTGAAGCCATTTTCTAAAAGAGCAAACTTATGTCCAGAAAAATCAACAGGTAGGTGATCCGGCCGGCAAGGGCGTAAAATGACGGATGATGCTCATGATAAGAAACTTAGGCATGTCCTCTGAATGAGTTTCTCGGATCAATCAAAGATAAGATTGCCGCCGCGCCCTAAGGAAATTCCAGCAAAAAATCTTTACATATATGACATATCACAAATTCTGTCGCAGATTTCTGTAGGACCCGTATGTGAAATCAAAAGCGACAAAATTAAGACTGGAGGTAATATGTCTTTAAGCCAATCAATCAAGGGAAAAAACGTGAAGATCGGAGTAGTGGGATTGGGCTATGTGGGGCTTCCCATGGCAGTCACAGTAGCAAAAAAAGGCTTCGAAGTCGTGGGCTTTGAAGTGAGCCAATATGCCATTGAGCATGTGAACAGCGGTGAAAACTATATTGGTGATGTGGCAGACGAGGATCTCAAAGCCGTCGTGACCGCCGGCAAGCTTTCTGCAACATCTGATTATAGCAGGATGAGCGAAGTAAATGTGGTTCTCATCGCGGTTCCCACACCACTTGATCTCTACCATCAACCGGATACTTCATATATTTTGGCAAGCACCAAATCCATGGCGCCCCACCTTCAGGAAGGCACTCTCGTGGTCCTGGAAAGCACGACCTATCCCGGCACCACCAGAGAGATAATCGTGCCGGAATTGGAAAAGGTCGGCCTTGAGATCGGCAAGACGGTCTTCGTAGGCTTCTCTCCAGAGCGAGTGGATCCGGGCAACCAAACCTATAAGACGCACAACACACCCAAAGTTGTGGGCGGAATGACCCCGGCTTGCAATGAAGTAGCCCGCCTCTTTTATGAGAGCATCCTCGATGCCGAAGTGCACCTGGTGAGCTCTCCTGAGATCGCCGAGATGGAAAAGATCTATGAGAATACTTTCCGCAATATCAATATCGCCTTGGCAAACGAGATGACCGTGCTCTGCGACCGTATGGGCATCAGCATCTGGGAAGTCGTGGAAGCTGCTAAGACAAAGCCCTATGGCTTCATGGCTTTTTACCCCGGACCCGGCGTGGGCGGTCACTGCATCCCGATCGATCCTTTTTATCTCACTTGGAAGGCAAGGGAATATGACTTTCACACCCGCCTCATCGAGCTTGCCGGAGAGATCAATATCGCCATGCCGGAATATGTGGTGCAAAGAGCCATCCGCATTTTGAACAAAGCCGGTGTCGCGATCTCGAGAGCCAAGATCCTGCTTTTGGGAGCTGCCTACAAAAAGGATATCCAGGACATGCGAGAATCTCCCATTGAAGGCGTGATCACACAGCTCGAAAACTACCAGGCGGATTTTGAGATTCACGATCCCTATGTAGCTGAGTTTCACCATGAGAAAAACGGAAAGAACTACCAGACCGTCGCCTTGGGAAATCTCAAAAAGTATGACCTGATCATCGTGATTACTGATCATACAAACGTGGATTATCAGATGATTGCGGACAGCGGCATGCCGATCTTGGATACTCGCAATGCCATGAAAGACATCAGAGCAGAGAATATCGAGCTTCTATAAGAAGCCTCATGCATGTAGATCTGCTTTGGGCTTTATCTCTTCCCATGAAAAAGAGATGAAGACCCCATTGGGCTGCACGTTCGGAATCCTTGGATACTCGCAATGTGCAGCCAATTTTTTGGATCTTAAGATTCAATCTTTCTTTCGTTTCTTCTTGCGACTGAGAGCAAGACCGCCAAAGCCCCCGACTATGGCGATATAGAAGCCAAAATCATAGGTCCAGCCGGAGTTGTTGGGCTCATAGATACGGATATTGGGATTGAAGAAGTGTACTATCAATGAAATCGGAGCGATCCAGCCATGCCAGATGCCGGTGAAAAACCCCGCTTTGCGAGCAGGATCATTGTATCTGTTGCTGCCTGGTGCACACGCCGAAAGCAGCATTAACAAGATGATCGCGATGATGATCATGGTTTTCATTTGGACTCTCCTTGATTTGTATTGGGACAGCTTAGGACATTATATAAAGCCGATCCCTTTTGGCGTCAAGTAAAAAAACCTCATACCGCTAAGTCATTTGTGAGCGTCAGGATTATTTGCTTGACATCTATGTGTGTTTTCTTTTTGTCGATGTCCTCAGGAACAATCTATGTGGCAGGCTCTTAGACCTCTTGCCTGATGATTGTCCCAGCTATGAATGAGGAAGACATATGAAAGAATATCAGCTGCAGCTTCTGCTAATCTTGGCTTTGGCAGTTTCCCTAATGCTCTCAGCTTGTGCCGGAGTGGATGCATCTGTTCTCGATAGTGCGCAGTGCAAGGGCAAAGGTGTCTTTGGCAGCTCCATCGTCTACACAATGGGCATCAACGTCCCGGAGTTGATTGCCACAGATGAGTCCGATTTCAGGAATACTAACACTATAATTCCCATGCAGTTTCTTGAATTTGAATATGGCGTGCAAGATGATGTCGATGCTAAGCTTCGCTTTGGTTTTCAAGACAGCGCCGCCAGTGGCAAGATCTTGATCAAAAAGCAGATGCTCAATGAAGCCAAACGCAGCACAGCCATCGTCGCCGGAGTATCTGCGGCAAGAGCAAACAACGATTTCTGGGAGCCGGTGGACGGATATTATCACCCCGGACAAAGCTATAGCATCCTCAGCGCTGAGCTGCAGGGCTTGCTAACGCGGATCATCTCAGAAGGGAAATTCCTCACCATGGCCCTTAGGGGAAATGTGGGGCAGCTCAAAGAGAGCAGTGACATCTTCGAAGACAAGATCACAGAATATGCTCATGCGGGCGTGAGATTGAACTACATGCGATACTACAAAGGCTTCTATTCCGTCTTTGAGATCGGAGCAGAGACACCCTTGATCACTAATCATCCGGGAACTGTCTACCCCTGGTTTGGCATGAAATTTGGAATGGACTTTACCAAAAGAAAGAACTGATGAAAGAAAACAAGATTTACGTTCTGGAGAGCATGCCCGTTCCCAGAGCCATCATGAACTTGGCAATCCCCAGCGTACTGAGTATGCTGGTCAACATATTATACAATCTTACAGATACCTTTTTTATCGGCAAGCTCAATGATCCATATCAAGTGGCAGCAGTATCCGTCTCAATGCCACTCTTTCTTTTGCAGATGGCGATGGCTGGTGTCTTTGGCATCGGCGGAGGCAGCTATCTCTCCCGTCTATTGGGAAAGAAAGACATGGAAGGAGCCAAGGAAACTCTTGCCACTTCCGTGATCACCGCGGCAGCGCTCTCTGTCGTTTTGGGCATACTCGGGATCATTTTCATCCCCTATTTCATGCGTATGGTAGGCGCCAGCGGACTCACCTTGATTCACGCTGAGAAGTATATGCTATACATCCTGATCGGCAGCCCGGTGGTCTTGCTAAAATTCACTCTTGTGCAGCTTTTGAGAGCAGAAGGCGCCGCCAAAGAGGCCATGATAGGGCTCTTTATCGGCACTGGGATGAACATCCTCTTGGATCCTCTCTTCATCTTCGGCTTTGGGATGGGCGTGACCGGTGCGGCAGTTGCCACCGTCTTGGGCAATGGCTGCGGCATGCTCTACTACCTCATTTTCTACCTACGCAAAAAGAGCCTTGTCACCTTGTCCTTTGCCCATTTTAAGCCGCATTGGAGCTGCTACAAGGAGATCCTGATGATCGGAGTGCCGGCCTCCCTCTCCCAAGTGATGCTCAGCATCGGAAACACCATCAGTTTCCGCCTTGCCTCCGTATACTCAGACATCCATGTCGCAGCCTTGGGCGTCGCGTCCAGGGTCTTCACCATCCCGATCTTCATCTTCATCGGGATCTCCATCGGGATCCAAGCCTTGGTCGGCTATACCTATGGAGCGGGAAACTATCCACGCATGAAAGAAACCGTGCGCACGTCTGTACTCATATCCTTGATCATCAGCGCTGCTCTCACCCTTCTTTTTGCCCTATTCCCCGAAGACTTGATCAAGATCTTCATCAAGGATCCCGCTTTGGTGGAGATTGGCACTTTGATCTTGGAAGCATATGTGTTTGCCATCCCGATTGCCGCTGTGGGAATGATCATGATGACCAGCCTGCAAGCCATGGGTAAGGCCCTGCCCGCACTGATAGTATCTCTTTCTCGCCAAGGAATCATGTATATCCCTGCCATCTTGATCCTGAACAAGCTCTTTGAATTTGAAGGCTTGGTCTTCGCCATGCCTCTGGCAGATCTTTTGACGACCATCATGAGCACCAGCATGGTTTTCATCATTGTAAAGGGACTCAGACATAGCCCCCCTCCCGAAGCGGTTGCAATGCCGGCTTCCGCGAAAGAATAATGAACAGACATGGCAGCTCAGATCCGGCATGATAAAGGTCTTTTCCCCATTTAAGAAAACGGTCTCGTTTGAGACCGTTTTCTTTTGGGGGATTTCTATATCTTTA
>CALGPA010000136.1 GCA_937960795.1 uncultured bacterium
ACCCAATCCTTTGACATCCTTTTCCCGAGTGGAGATCATGTGACCATTCTCAATGAGTTGGGACTCCTTGAAGAACTGGATAAGAGCAAGCTGTCAAATTATGCAAATCTTGACGCCGGTCTGATGAAGATGGCCACGTCCTTTGATCCCGGCAATCGCTATGCCATCCCTTATGCATGGGGTCTTACAGGGCTTTTGTACAACAAATCATATGTTCCTGAAGAGATAGTTGCCCCCGGTGGCTGGAACATCTTAGGTGATTCTTTCTTTGATGGAAAGAACAAAATCACGATGCTCGATGACGCTCGTGAAGTGATCGGTGCTGCCCTTATCTTTAGCGGATACTCGGTCAATGACACCTCTTTGGAAGCTCTTGATGCCGCGCACAATGTTTTGAAGGTTTGGGATCGTAATATCACTCAGTTTGATAGCGATTCTTACAAGAACGAAGTGCAAGATGGCACCACGTGGCTCGCTCAGGCCTACAATGGCGATGCTGTACAGCTCATGCAGACCAATCCTGATCTCGGTTTCATCCTTCCCAAGGAAGGTGCGGCCATGTGGATGGACAATATGGTCATGCTCAAGTCCGCACAAGAGAAAGAGCTGGCATACAAATTCATCGATTTCCTTTTGGATGCTGAAGTGTCCATGCGAAACTCCGATTACACCATGTATCCCACCCCGAATGAAGCAGCAATGCAGATGATGGGCGAAGAATTTATTCAAAACAAGATCATCAACCCCGACGATGAATATCTTGAGAAATGCTATATGATTGACTATCTGGGCGATGCCATCCGCAGTCTCGACCGGATCTACGAAGCCATTAAGATGAACTAAAGGACAATAAATGGACAATCTCGGTTCATTGGCACGCAGCCACTACAGCACCGATCTGAATCAAACGGATCTGAACACTCCCGTCACGGTCATGGGATGGGTACACCGTCGCAGAGACTTAGGTGGATTGATCTTCATCGACCTCAGAGACGTAAAAGGTCTCATCCAGATAGTGATACACCCCGAGCAGAAGGATATCTTCGCGGTCGCGGAAAGGGTTCGCAATGAATATGTGATCGCTGTGACCGGTATACTCTCAGAGAGGACGGAAGGCAATGTCAACCCAAACATGCCCACAGGCAAGTGGGAGATCTTGGCAAGAAGCTTTTATATGCTCAATGACACACCGCCACTACCGATTCAGATAGACGGCACAGCCATGGCAGATGAAGATCTGAGGCTGAGCTATCGATATCTGGATCTCAGGCGTCCGCGTCTTCAGAAGATCCTGATCACTCGTGCCAAGGTAAGCTCTTTGATGCGTCGCTTTTTGGATGCAGAGGGCTTCTATGAGATTGAGACTCCGATGCTTATGAAGAGCACTCCTGAGGGCGCCAGAGACTATCTGGTGCCTAGCAGGGTGCATCCCGGTAAGTTCTATGCTTTGCCACAAAGTCCGCAGATCTTCAAGCAACTCCTGATGATCTCCGGTTTTGACCGCTACTATCAGATAGCGCGCTGCTTCCGTGATGAAGATCTCCGAGCGGATCGACAGCCTGAGTTTACACAACTCGACATTGAGCTTTCATTTGCGACCCAAGAACAGATCTTTGATCTCCTGGAGCGCTTGATGCAGACCATCTTCTCTGAGATCAAGGGTATTGAACTGGCTTTGCCTTTTCCAAGATTGTCTTATCAAGAGGCAATGGACCGCTTTGGATGCGACAAACCTGATCTCAGATTTGCTATGGAGATCAAAGACCTTTCTCAGATTCTCAAAGATAGCGATTTTCAGGTCTTTAAGGGCTGTCTCGCTTCAGGGGGCGTGATCAAGGCGCTTTGTGTGCCCCAAGCAGCGAGTTTTTCTCGCAAACAGCAAGATGCTTTGGTGGAATTTGCCAAGCATCTGGGCGGCAAGGGAGTAGCCTTTGCGAAGATGGGTGAGAGCTCTCTGGAAGCAGGAATCTCGAAGTTTCTCTCAGATACCGAATCCTCCGCCATCATCGCCGCCACTGATGCCCGGCCCGGGGATCTCTTGGCGATCGTAGCAGATGATTATGCCACCAGCTCCAAGGTCTTGGCAGGGCTTAGAAACCATCTCGCGGCAGAGCTGAAGCTATATGACCCCGCTGATCTCGCTTTTTGCTGGATTGTGGATTTCCCGCTCTTCATGCAGAGTGAAGATGGGGAAGGCTGGGAGCCCGCGCACCATATGTTTAGCTTACCCAAGGAGGAGCATATCCCGTGGTTGGATGATCCGACAAAGATCGGCGAGATCCGGGGACAGCTCTACGACATGGTCGTAAACGGAATGGAGCTTTCCAGCGGCAGCATCCGTTGCCATCGCTATGACATCCAGAGGAAGATCTTCGATGTGCTTGGCTTTTCCGAAGCTGAGCTTGAGAAGAGATTTGGATTTTTCCTAGAGGCGCTGAAGTATGGCGCGCCTCCCCATGGCGGCATTGCTCCGGGCTTGGATCGTCTGATCATGATCCTCTGTGAAGCGGATTCCATCCGCGACGTTATCGCATTCCCAAAGACCCTCAGAGCCACTGATCTGATGAATCAGGCACCTTCGGAAGTTGATGAGCAACAATGGAAAGAGCTACATCTGAAACCAAGCGAATAATCACTTTGAGCAGCGGTAAATCCCGGGGGTCCAATCTCCTGGCGATTTACCGCTATTTCTTGGACTATCAGATCCCGATAGAGATTGCCACAGCGGTATTTACTAATGGCGAAGCTCCCGCCTGCATAAGCTGTAATGAACTGGGCATCCCCACGCAGATAATCTCCGCCAGAGACATTTCCCTGTTTGAGATGAAGCTTCGGCAACTGGTGATCTCAGAACAAGCCGATCTCATTGCTCTATGCGGATTTATGCGTCTTATTACTGCAGAATTTCTGGACTCCATCCAGATCCCCGTGCTAAACATCCATCCCGCCCTGTTACCAAAGTATGGCGGACATAAGATGTATGGCATGGCTGTACACGAGGCAGTCTTTGCTGCCGGCGAAAAGGTCTCCGGTGCCACGATCCACCGAGTGGACGGCATCTATGATCATGGTGAGATTTTGGCTCAAAAAGAAGTGGATATCTCCCACTGCGCCAGCCCTGATGAGATCGCCGGGGAAGTGCTGAAGATTGAACACGAGATCTATGCAAAAACCATCGCCCATGTGCTCCAAAAAAACTAAGCTCGCGATCGCCACACTCGGCTGCAAAACCAATTTCTTCGAATCCGCAGGCATCATCGAGGGCTTTGAGGATTGTGAATTAGTTGATTTTCAGGACAATGCCGATATCTATATCATCAATAGCTGCACGGTCACAAATCGCACGGATTACAAAAGCCGGAACCTCATCCGCAAAGCACTGGCAAAGAAAGAGCTAAACCCCGATGTAAAGATCGTCGTCACGGGCTGTTTTGCGCAGAGATCTCAAGAAGAAATCGCCATAATGGGCGAGATTGACTTCATCATCGACAATCAATCAAAGCTGGATATAGCCGAAATCTTGCGTGGCAAAGAGCACGAATTTTGCGATATCATGGAGGCCAAGGACTTTGCCTTCAAGCCGGTCAGAAACATGCTGGATCACACCAGAGCTTTTCAAAAGATCCAGGATGGTTGCGATTTCTTTTGCAAATACTGCGCCGTTCCCTATGCTCGCGGGCACAGCCGTTCTGCACATTATGAGGATGTCATTAGTCAAGCTAAGATATTTGTAAAACAAGGCTTTAGAGAGATCGTTTTGGGAGGAGTCAATCTGGGATTGTATCGTGATAAAGACAAAAATCTGGCAGAGGTCGTATCCTCCATGTCTGAGATAGAGGGTCTGGATCTGATCAGGATCTCATCCATCGAGCCTCAATTGCTAAGCGGCGAGATGCTGAAGCTTTTGGCTGAGTCTCCAAAGCTTTGCCCGCATTTTCACATTCCCTTACAGAGCGGCAGCGACACCATCCTCAGAAGCATGGGAAGACGCTATGACACTGCTCTGGTGAGCAGATTGGTCGATAATATCCTCAGCCGGATACCCCATGCCGCGATCGGTTTTGACGTGATCTGCGGATTCCCGGGTGAAACCGAAGAGCTCTTTGAGGAAACACGCAAGTATCTGGAATCCTTAGCTATAACCTATATGCATGTCTTCTCCTATTCACCCCGAAAGGGCACTGTTGCCGCGAGCCTGCCAGATCAGCTGCCAAATTCCGTGAAATCCGCCAGAACATCAATTCTTAGCGCAGTTTCCGATCAAAAGAAGAAAAACTACAAAGAGCTACTTTTACGCCTCAACCCAATCCTGCGAGGTGTGATTGAAAAAAGTGATAACGTGCAAAGCGAGAGCCTCAGCGATCATTTCCTGCGAGTTAGGATCGATAAGCCAATCTCAATCGGTTCGATCTTCGAAGAAAGAGCCGATAACTGCGATTTTCTGCTCTAAATCAGCTCTCTAAGTCTATATTTTGCAGCGCTCCTAATGCCTTGCTCACCCCTCGCTCACCGGTCGAGCGTGCAAGCGGTGAGAAAATAAGGACTTACGGCTTTTGAATGTTTGCCGTAAAAACCCGGGGGGACGAAGGCAAATCTTTCTGATTTTGATGCTTCAAGTCGCTTGCTTTGCGTGAGTAGACTATATATCTACAGGACTATCTATTTGACTCGGATGATGCTTTGAGCTTGGGAAGCTCATCGGAATATCCGCCATAGCTAATCTTTCCATAATTCCCCTCAGGATCTGCTTTCTGCTTTTTTGCCTTGACATCTAATGCCCCCCATTTTGTTTTACTCAGGGGTAAGGGAGAAACAGATGCACGACTTAATCGCTTTGTTAAGTGGATATCGAAACCGGATCAATCTGGGAATAGCCATCAGAGCTATCGTACACAGTGCGTTGCTCTTTGGTTGCGGCCTGCATCTGTATTTTGTCCTCTGGCTGATTCTCGGAGCCCATTCTCCCGCATTGCTTTATGCAAATATTGCCATTCGTGCGGCACTGGCATTGGTGATCATCTATGTTATCTGGAAAGGCTTTCGGGATTTGTGGGATTATCACAAGCTCAGTCGATATCTGGACAATGCTCATGGCGCTGGCGACGATCTCTTTCAAAACGCATTGGAGCTATCTGACAAAGATCCAAAGAGTCAGATCAGCAAAGCGCTTGTGTCGGAATCTATCAAGCGTATAGGTGAAAGTAGCTATCCGATCCCCAAAGCATTTTCTCGTTTTAAGATAATCATCATCCTGCTGGTAGCCATTGCCTTGATCAGCTTTTGGTATTTCTTCCGAGTGGATTTTGGGGCTGCATTCAGGCAATTTTACAGCAACCGAGCCCCAATAATCGTGTATAACGAGGAAGTGCTGTTAAGCCCCGGAAACATATCTATCGGCAAGAATCAGGAACTCACGATAAGGGTCGAAGATCCTGATCCTAGACTGGACTATAGGCTCTTTTATCGGATCGGTGAAAACTGGCGAGAGCTGGGTCTGAAGGACAATAGCTATAGCTTTTCCAGGCTGGAAAACAGCATCGAATACTATGCAGAAAACAGCTTTAGTAAGAGCCCGATCTACCGAATCGAGGTGCTCGACGAGCCGATCGTGCGGAAATGGGAGATAGGCTATCAATATCCTTCCTACACCCGACTTGAAGCCTTTACGGACAGCATGAGCTATGGCAATATTGAAGCTTATTCCGGCACCAGCGTGACCTTGAGAATACAGAGTAACGTAGCCCTTGAAAGTGCCGCGATGGTCTTCTCCGATGCCAGCCGACGTGAGCTTAGCCGGATCGAGGACACGGATTTTGTGACTCAGTTTACCGTCACCGAGCCCGGACAGTGGCACATGAGCTTGATCGATGAGCTGGGGCGTGGCTCGCGTCCAGAGCCCAAGCAGATCCGCATTCTTCCGGATGAGGCGCCTCAGATTCGCCTCCTCTTTCCCGGTGAGGATGTTACGCTCAATCAAAATCTTATCCTACCATTGATCATATCTGCTGATGACGATTTTGGCTTGGCAAATGCCAGTCTGCACTATCAGATCAATCAGCGAGAAAGTGAATCCATCGAGATTCAGAGCATCATCACAAATAGGATCTTTAATACTGATTACCTCTGGGATATGCAGTCTTTGGATCTTTTCCCGGGGGATGTGGTCACATATTGGGCTGAGATCTATGACAATGCCCCGATTCCGCAGAAGGGGCAAAGTTCTCGCTTTCGGGCTCGCTTCCCGTCCATAGAAGAGATCTATGCTGAGATCGAGAGCCAGGAAGATCAGCGCAAAGAGGATCTTGCCGAAAATCTGGATAAAAGCAGAAAGCTGCAGGAAGAGTTTGAACAAAAACGCAGGGAGCTGTTGAAGAATCCGGAGCTGGAATGGGAAGATCAAAAACATCTTGAAGACATGCTTCAACAGCAAGAAGATCTGGCGCAGGATGTCGAAAACATCGCTCAAAACTATCAAGAATTGATCTCCAAGATGCAGGCAAACAGCACACTTTCCCGGGAAACCCTGGAAAAGATGATGAAGATCCAAGAGCTTATGCAGGAGATCGCAAATGACGATCTCTTTGATGCCTTGCGTCAAATGGAAGACGCCATGCAGAACGTTAACGCGGAAGAGCTGCGTAAAGCAATGGAGAACTTCCAGTTTTCAATGGAGGATTTTGCCAAAAAGATAGAGCAGACTCTGGCGCTTTTGGAAAGCATCAAAAATGAACAAGCTATGCAAAAGGCTCTGCAGATCTCCCAAGAGATTGAGAAGATGCAGAATGCTCTGAGCCAAAAAACTCCAGAGGCAGAAAACGACCATCTCAAACTGGCGGATGAGCAGGGGCAGATTCAGGAGAAATACAAGAATCTCGAAGAAGAACTCAATGCCCTAAAAGATCAGCTCGAGGGAAATCCCGATGTCAAACGCAGCCTGGAAGAACTGCTGGATGAGATGCAGAAAAACGCTGCTGATCAAGACATGCAGCGCAGTCAGAAAGCACTTGAAGGAAACGATCGCTCGTCATCTTCCCAAGCTCAGCAAGAAGCTATGCAAAAGCTGCGCAATTTCACCCTAAAGCTGGGTGAAATGAAAGAATCCATGAGCTCAGGCTCTCAGTCTGACGTGATGAACGCAGTCGAGAGAGCGATCCGAGAGCTGCTCATCTTCTCCAAGAAACATGAAGAAACCAAGGCACGCTATGAGGCAGATCCATATCCTATCTTACCTGATCTCATTGCCTCCTATGAGGGGGTGCAACTGTCTCTGAATAAACTCTTTAGCAAGCCACAAGTGAGCATGATCCTGCCGCCCAAGTTTTATCAAGATACCAGCGATACCCAAAGACACTATCGTGAGATCTTTAGCATTCTCGGTCAGGCTCGCCCTCCTCGGATAGATCGTGATTTGCAAGGTATCCAACGAGGACTGAACCTGATGGCATATGACCTGATGATGGCAATGCAAAATAGCTCTTCCGGCGGCGGCGGCGGCGGGGGAATGGAATCCCTGATGCAAATGCTCGAACAGATGGGGCAGGAGCAGATGGCGATGAATATGCTCACCGAACAGCTGATGATGCAGATGCAATCACAAGGAGGGCGGATGGATGCCGCCATGCAAGATCAGGTGCAAAAGCTTGCTACAGATCAGGAGCGTCTTGCTGAGAATCTCAAGCGCGCTCTGCAAAACGATCCCGAAGCTCAGAAACAAGGAAATGCTCTAAGGCAGATCATCGAAGAGGCAGAAGCCGTGGCAAGGAATCTGCGGCAAAACCGGTTTAGCCCGGAGTTGATGAAGCAGCAGGAGAATATCCTCAGCAGACTTCTAGACGCTCAGAGGTCCATCACCAAGCGCGATACCAGCGAACGGCGGCGCGCTCAGACCGGATCCGGCTTGCCTTCAGATGCGCCGTCTACCGGTTTGGATTATGACAGCTTACGCCGAGCAATGATACATGACGAGGGGTTTAAAAACTATCCCAGGGAGTATCAGCAACTGATCATGGAATATCTCAAGCTACTGCAGGAAGGAGAATAAGCATGCATAGAGCGATCCTGATCCTCATTCTTCTCTGTTTTGTAAGCGCAATTTTCGCTCAGTATGACGAGCGTCAGATCTTGATGCAACAGGCAAATCAACACCTTGTCAGGCGGGAGTATCATCAAGCTGAAAGCATCTTTTTGCAGATGCTACAGAAGGATCCCACAGATCTAAATGCGATCATGCAACTTATGCAGATCTATCTGAATCTATCCGCTACTGACAAAGCTGAAGATCTCCTGCGAGACTATCAGCGCGTGATTCCGGAAGCGGTCTTTGCCGAACAGCGGATTCAGCTCTTGATCATGAAGGGGCAGATTGATCAAGCTTTTTCTGAGGCTGAGGCGTATCTGGCGCTCAACCGAGAGCAGCAGAGCAAATATCGGTTGTTGGCAAGCTTCTTTGAAAGGCGTGGTCATCACGATCGTAGCATCAGGCTATATCAAAAGGGGCGTGAGGCAATCTCGCAGGATCTTTTTGCTCTCGAGATCGGCAATGCTAGTATGCGGATCAATCGATATTCAGAGGCATTGGCGGAATATCTGACGTATCTTTCAGGAATTGCAAATCTCAATCTCTATGTGAAAAATCAAGTCTCTGCCATCCTCGAGCAGGATGAATCCCTGATCAGGGAGATCCGCGAAGCTGCAGACAAGAGCGACAAAGACTCCATGAAAGAACTTTATGCCGCATCTCTGGTCTCCTTGGGGCAGAGCGAGGCCGCACTGGAGATATATAAGCAATTGCCGCTTAATCTGATGCGCGACTTCGCCAGAGAGCAGGTGAAACAAGAGGACTTTGCGCTTGCCCGACTGGCAATCAGGCACTTGGCGGATAATTCGCCACAGGAACTGCAGCGACTCAGCTACGGTTTTGAGATTGCTTCCATCTATTTTCAGGAGGCCAGCTATGACTCCACGGCAGTTCAAATAGAAGTTCTCTTGGCAGATCCCTTTTGGGAAAAGAGCGTGGTAAATCGGCGTAATCGCCTATATGTGAGTATTCTCAAGCTCAAGTCTGAAAACGATCTTGCCCGAGGAATAGACATCGCTCTGATCAGAGAAGGAATCCAAGATACAAAGCAGTTTAGCACGGTCGCATCAGAAAGCCAAGCCTTGGATCTGGATCTGGCGCGTCTGGCAATCCTATCCGGAGATTTTGCCGAGGCAGAGAAAGCGCTGAGCAGAGTTCGGATCCCGGATCTTGGCGAAAAGCGAGACTATCTGTATTTCCTTTCGGCATTCCTGCAAGTTCACATCACAGAAGCGGACTCGCTGATGAATGAGTATATCATCCGCTATCCGGGTTCAGAAAATACAAATGACATGATTTATATGAATATGCTCAGTTTGAATCTGAGTGATTCTCAAAAAGCCACCTTTGCGCATACAGTTCAGCAATTGCAGCTCTATCAAGCTTCTGGAATTGATAGTCTGAGATATCTCTTTGAGGAAAGCGGTGATGAAGAGCTGCTCATTTTGGCGATAGAATGGGCAATCGGCTTGGGGAAGATGGACAAAGCTATGAGTCTCTTGGAACATAGGTTTGAGGACGAACTATCAAATGAATATGCCTACTTTTTGAAACTGGCGCTGCTCTCAGACGCCGAAGATCGACATAAGCTGGCTCGAGACTTCTTGAAAACTCGACCCAACAGCATCTTTTCACCCCGATTCCGCCAAGTCATATCACAAAGGGCGGCATCTCAAATTAGTATTTAGATATATGGAGATAGATATGAATATCCGAAAATCCTACACATTCGATGACGTGCTTCTCATGCCAAAGCATTCAGCAGTCCTACCTTCGACAGTGGATCTCTCCACCGCGATTACTCAAAAGATTCGTCTTAAAATCCCGCTTCTTTCGGCAGCAATGGATACCGTCACTGAGGCGGATACTGCCATTGCAATCGCCAGAGAAGGGGGCTTGGGAGTCATTCACAAAAATATGAGCATCGACGAACAATCCCGCCAAGTGCAATTGGTCAAGCGCGCTGAAAGCGGGATCGTCTCACATCCTTATACTATCTCTTTGGAAGATGATCTCGCCACAGTGATCGAGCTGAAGGAACGTTATCGAGTGGGAGGATTCCCGGTGGTCGAAGGCGACCTTCTGGTCGGCATTCTCACAAATCGCGACATCCGCTTTGAGAACAACCTAAAACGCAAAGTGAAAGAGCTGATGACACCCAAAGAGAGACTCATCACAGCCCCGGAAGGGGTTTCTTGGGAAGATGCCATCGCGCTCTTGCAGAAAAACCGAATCGAGAAACTCCTTTTGGTGGATCCCAATGGCAAGCTCAAGGGCATGATCACCGTGCGTGACATCATGAAGCGGGAAAACTTCCCTCAGGCCGTGCAGGATAGCCGGAATCGACTCTTGGTCGCTGCAGCGATCGGTGTGACCGGAGACTTCCTTGAGCGTGCTCAAGCTCTTGCAGATGCGGGGGCTGACCTCATCGTCATGGATACGGCGCATGGACATCATATCCACTTTCAAGACGCTCTGAAAAGGCTGAAATCACACGTAAACATCGAAGTGATGGCAGGCAATGTCGCCACCAAAGAAGCGTGTCAGTACCTAATCGACAATGGAGCGGATGCGGTAAAAGTAGGAATCGGACCGGGCTCGATCTGCACTACACGCGTGGTCGCCGGGATCGGGGTGCCGCAACTTTCTGCGGTCATGGATTGTGCAGAGATCGGAGATAAAGCCGGCATCGGCATCATCGCGGATGGGGGCATAAAGTTCTCAGGCGACATCGTTAAAGCCATGGCAGGAGGGGCAGCAGCAGTCATGATCGGATCCCTGTTTGCGGGATGCGACGAAAGCCCCGGTGAATCCATCATCTACAACGGCAGAAGATTCAAAAGCTATCGCGGCATGGGATCGATCGGGGCGATGAAGCAGGGCAGCAAAGATCGCTATTTCCAAAGCGCGTCCGAAGCCAATAAGCTGGTCGCCGAAGGAATCGAAGGCATGGTGCCCTACAAAGGACCACTTAAGGAATATATCTATCAGCTGGTCGGGGGACTGCGAAGTGGCATGGGCTATATAGGAGCGGAAAACCTCTCTTCCCTCCGTACGAACGCAGACTTTGTGGAGATCACCACTGCCGGACTCAAGGAATCCCATCCTCACGATGTGCGCATTACCAAAGAAACTCCAAATTATCAAAGCGGAGATTAATCCCTCAACGCATGCTCTTTTGCAGGAGTTTCTCTATCATCTCAAAGTGGAGAGAGGGATGGCGGCAAATAGCATCGCGGCATATGAACAGGATGTCCGGGACTTCCTTGGCTTCGAGCAAAAGGGTGCCGGAGAATACTCTGCGGATGATGTCACGAAGTATCTGATCACGCTGCAGGAACTGGGCATGGCAAACAGCTCCATGGCCAGGAAACGAGTGGCGATCAAGCAGTTCTTTGACTATCTATTGGTCAGTGACTATCCCTTGAAGATGGATTTTGATCTGGTTCCTCAGATCCAGATCGGCAAGCATCTGCCTGACACTCTATCTGTGGAAGAGATGAAGCAGCTTTTGGATAGCCTACCCATTGATGATCGGCTGAGCTATCGCAACAAGGTGATGCTGGAACTGCTTTATGCGACCGGGATGAGATCATCCGAGCTTTTGGGTCTCACGATTCATGATCTGAAGCGCGAGCAAGGTATGATCCTAGTTCGAGGGAAAGGAAGTAAGCAGCGCTATGTGCCATATATCAAAGCCTTAGATTCGCTCTTGGATAGGTATCTGGCAGTCCATCGTCCTGCTCTTTTGGGGATCCGGCAGAATGACATCCTCTTTTTGAACCGCAATGGAGGCCCCCTTTCTCGCATGGGCTTTTGGAAGATGCTGCGTCAAGCAGTGATCAAGGCAGGAATCAAGCGAGATATTAGCCCCCACACCTTTCGTCACAGCTTTGCCACTCATCTCTTGGAAGCCGGAGTAAGTCTGCGAGTGGTACAGAATCTTTTGGGGCATTCCAGCATTAATACCACCCAGATCTATACCCATGTAGATACACGCTGGTTGGTGGAGACTCATCGTCAATATCACCCTCGAACCTGAAGACCGGGTTTTAATAGCGACATTAACTCATAGGAGATACAATCAATGAAAACCAAACTTATAGTTATGATCATGGCATGCGTTCTTATGCTGAGTGCATGCGGACGATCATCGTCAGCGAATGATAGTGTGTCCATCACATTGGATTGGACGCCAAACACAAATCACACAGGAATCTATGTTGCCAAAGACTTAGGCTTCTTTGCAGATGAAGGTCTTGATGTCCAGATCCTCCAACCGGGGCAAGGGATTACAGACCAGATCGTCGCAACAGGAAGAAGCCAGTTTGGCGTGAGCTATCAAGAAAACGTGATCCGCGCTCGCAGCGAAGGTATCCCTTTGGTGTCGGTAGCCGCAGTGATCCAGCACAATACTTCAGGATTTGCGTCCCTAAAAGATGCCAATATCACTTCACCCAAAGATTTCGAGGGCAAGCGATATGGCAGCTGGGATAGCCCATCTGAGATGGCAATCCTGGAGAATGTAATGCAGAGCCATGGTGCTGATATTGCCAAGGTGAATGTCATATCGGGAGTCTATGACTTCTTCTCCACGATCGGTAAAGATGCTGATTTTGAGTGGATTTACTATGGATGGGATGGAGTGATAGCCGAAAGCATGGGCATTGATATCAACTACATTGCCCTTAGGGATCTCAATCCCACTTTTGATTATTACACCCCGGTCATAATCAGCAGTGATGACTATCTAAAGGACAATCCGGAGACTAGCGTGCGCTTTATGAGAGCGCTCAGAAAGGGCTATGAATACTGCATCGAGGAACCACAGAAGTCTGCCGAGATCCTCCTAAAACACGTCCCTGAGCTCAATCGAGAGCAAGTTATCGCTAGCATGCAATATCTTCAGGATGAATACCAAGCTGATGCTGAGTATTGGGGACATCAGGACTCCGGCGTGTGGTATAGCTTTGCAAATTGGATGAGCGACGAGGGCCTCATTCCCCAAGCCATCGAATTGGAAAAAGCTTTCTCAAACGATTTTGTGGAGCCCGATGAAGATTCTCAGATGTGAATCCATCAAAAAGTCCTTCCTCTTCAAGAATGAGCTGTCAACTGTTCTTGAGGAGCTTGATCTTGCGGTGGAAGAAGGGGAGTTTGTCAGCATCGTAGGCACCAGCGGATGTGGTAAGACCACTCTCTTGGAACTGCTTGCCGGCATCACTCGCCCCGATAGCGGGGAGATCTATCATTACGATGAGATCATCACCGGCAAGACCGGAATCTTGGGCTATATGCCCCAGAGTGACTTGCTGTTCCCATGGCTGAAGGCAGTGGATAACGTCCTGCTCCCGTGCCGCATCAGAGGTGAAGACATCAAGCAAGCTCGCAAAAAAGCTCTCAGTTTGCTTCCGGTCTTTGGTCTGGAAAACCACGCTGATCACCTCCCTTGGCAGCTCTCCGGGGGATTGCGCCAAAGAGTAGCCCTTGCCAGAACCTATATGACCGGCAGCAAGGTATGGCTCTTGGATGAACCTCTTGCCAATTTGGATGCACTTACTCGTGAATCTCTACAGAATTGGCTGCATGAGACAGTTCCCAAGCTTGGACTCAGCGTGATTCTCGTGACTCACGATATAGATGAAGCCATCCATCTCTCTGATCGGGTGAAAGTGATGAAGCAAGGCCGCTTTGAAGGCAATATCGATATACCAGACAATCCGGATGAAGCATTGCGGATTGCCCTAAAAGAGAAGATCAGACTCTTGCTTTGATTCTCGTGCTCGTCCGAGACTACGTAGGAATCAGATGAATATAAGAAAGGCGCTCGGATTGAGCGCCTTTTATCATAGCGGGAGATATCTTAGAATTCCAGCTTCAGCGAAGTGCCGAAGAGGTAGTTGTTGGTCTCGTTGTCATGCACACCAAATGCACCATACGCGGACATATGGAAGAGATCCGGGATCAATTCATATTCGATGCCTGCATTCAGTTCCATGCCCAGATCGATCAGATAACCGGCAGCAGCAAAGGCTCCGACTTTCTCACTGATGGGAGCATTAATTGTTCCGACGAAGCTGGCAAAGAGATCTTGGTTTCCCTCATAGGGGGTGTTCCAATAGAGATTGACTCCATCATGATGTTTGCCGATGCCATAGATATACAATCCATTCTGATACCAAGGGCTGAGGGTGGTTAAGCCGTTTTCGGTCGCAACCAAGATGTCTGCACCCAGCTCAAAATCAGCAAGATTCAAGCCGGCTTTGATTGCTCCGCCAAGACCCATCTCGGTATCGCCATTCATCTGCATGTCCATAAACACGCTGGCTTCGAAATTCATGTTGTCCATTTCCATGCTCAGATAGGGCATGAAAGTGAGGTTCTGGAAGTCCATTTGGTCATCTTGGCCATAAAAGAGATATGCTCCGAAGGGAATATCAGAGCTCATGCTGGCATGTGCCATGAAGACATTGTGGTCGTCAGCTGCATAACGGGCGTTTTCGGCAGCTTTCATCCAAGCAAACTCAGTAGATAGATTGTCGCCGAGGTCTTTACGAAGGAGGATACCTGAGAAGTAATCATCCATCACCAATCCCATCTTATCCATCCAATACAGCTGCCCAACGCTGATCTTTGCATCAAAGGACTCCATGTAGTAATCAAAGAAGAGTTCCATGATATTGATGTTAGCTCCAGTGCTGATTGCACCGCCGCCATTTCCCCAGACGGTATTGCCTATTTCTGCGGCAATACGGAAGTGGAGGTTTCTATGAAACTGAGAATCAAAACCGATGTTGAAGCGATTGTCAACCCAACCGCCATCATTTTCATTTGCATCATTAGCCAGGGCTGCGCGGACACGGTTCTCACCGCTGATTTCAAATTCTACCGCAAAAAGCCCAATGATCATGAGCATAGGGATAAGGACAAGAATGAATTTTTTCATTACAAGGTCTCCTTTATTTTTTGTATTATGAGGATAGATTAACCGCCAAATGCCTTTTGGCAAGGCGTTTTCAGATATCTATCAGATTTATATCCAATTCTTCTTGCATGATTCTAATGTTTTTCGCCAGATTATCGTTGATGGGAACTCCCTGATTTCGGACCCTTTGCTCGTTTTCCCACTCCTTTTCTCCAGCCACCCAGATGCGCTCACGTCCAGGGACTAAGTCCGAGCTTTGCAGTTGCTTACAGATATCTGTCGTGATGCGCTTGAAGTCATCAATCTCGGTGAAGAAGTCGATATTGATCGCCATAAAGAAGTGCCCGAGTCGATAGGGAGCCGCTTTGCCGTTTTCATCCCGACCCCAAAGACCATTGAGGTAACTGCCGTTTTGCAGAGCCGCGCAAAGGATCTCGACCATCGTGCCCAAGCCATAGCCTTTATGGCTTCCCGTGACTTCATCCATGCCACCCAAGGGCAGAAGACATGCAGTTTGTTCCACCAGATCATCCAGAAGTTTCTTTGTGTCTGTCTGTGGTTCGCCTTGACGATTGATAGCCCAATATGGCGGTGTGTCTTTTTCCTCACGTGCATACTGCTCGATCTTCCCTCTTTGTGAGATGGAGGTCGCAGCATCGTAGATAAAGGGATAGTCAAGATTGGTTGGCGCACCAAAGCAGATCGGATTTGTCCCCAAAAGAGGTGATACTCCATTTGTGGGGCAGATTGATGGGCGCGCATTGGTAAAGGTGATTCCGATCATATCTGCTTTTGCTGCCATGTCTGCATAATATCCGCAGATTCCGTAGTGAGTGCTGTTGCGTACTGCCACGCTTCCCATGCCATATAGCTTTGCCTTTTCGATGGCGGTCTGCATGGCTTTGTGCCCCACCACATGTCCCATGCCATGATTTCCATCCCAAACAGCTGTGGCATAGCGATCTTTGATGATGTCGATCTTGGTCTGTGCATACTGAATGCCCAGCTTAATGCGGTCATAATACATCTTGAGCCGCCCGATGCCATGGGATTCGATGCCCCGCAGATCACTCGCTAAAAGGATGTCGGCACAGATCTGCGCATCATCTTGGGGAACTCCCAAGCGGATAAACACTTCTTTCATAAAATCATGCAGGGTGGAGATGGGAAGGTGTATCATGATTTCTTTTCCTCGCGAAATTCCACCGCTTCCAGGGGCGGGAAACCATTGAAGCAGATTGATGAATAGCTTCTGGTATATGCTCCTGTGGTGAAGATATAGACCCTATCGCCGATCTGGGTTGATTCCGGCATGTGATACTTAAAGTTTTCATAGAGAATGTCCATGCTATCGCAAGTAGGACCGGCCAGGATGATCTCATCTGCCAATCCTTCACGTTCAAAGTAGATGGGGAACTTGATGGACTCGTCGATTGTCTCGATCAATCCGCCAAACTTGCCGATATCCAAAAACACCCATTGATAGATATTGCTCTTGGATTTACGGCTGATATTGACTACTTCAGCGACGATCACACCGGCATCAGCGACCAATGACCTGCCCGGCTCCAGGATAATCCGCGGAGTGTTTTCCCCAAAGTCTTCCTCGATAAAGCGCATGATCTCTTGTGCATATTCGTCCACCGAGAAAGTGGGATCCACATAGCTGGCGGGGAAGCCACCGCCAAGATTGATCATCTTGAGCTCAATGCCATCTTCAGCCACGGCGTCAAAGAGATATTTACAGCGAGCGATAGCATCGTCCCATTGCCCGATATCACGCTGTTGAGAGCCCACGTGAAAGGAAAGTCCATATGGCTTCAGCCCCAGATCTCGTGCTTCTAAAATCAAATAGTAGATGATGTCGGCATGGGCACCAAACTTCCTAGATAGTGGCCAGTCAGCTCCTGTGCCTTCGGTCAAAAGCCGGAAGAAGACATTGGCGTCCGGCGCAGCCTCGGCGATCTTGATCAGATCTGTGCTGCTATCCGTCACAAAGAGGCGAACTCCCTTCTCATAAAAATAGGCTATGTCACTCTTCTTCTTGATCGTATTTCCGAAGCTCAACTTCTTGGGATCAGCTCCCAAGCTCAAAAGCAGATCCAGCTCATATCTGGACGCGACATCAAAGCAAGACCCCTTTGAGATCAAAAGTGAAAGAATCTCAGGCATGGGGTTTGCCTTGACCGCGTAATAGATATCCGCGATGGGAAAGCTGGAGCTCAGCTCATCATATTTGAAGCTGACAAGATCAGTATCCATTACTAATAGCGGGGTTTGCATATCTTTGGCAAAATCCTTAATCTGCGCAAAGCGATCGGGATCAATGTAGCGCTCTACATTAAAATGGTATTGCTCTTTGTACATGGCATATCCTCATACTATATATAGTATGATCAAGATAATCTAGTCTGCTTTTTGTGTCAAATGAATATCTTAATCCGGCAAAATCTATGAAGCCAAAGACATTTTGTCATTCGCGAAGCTTTGGACTTGACCAAATATGCATAGCCAATAGACATTGATCCATGAAGAAGATCATACACGTGGACATGGACGCGTATTTTGCGGCAATAGAGATTCGGGAGGATCCATCTCTAATGGGGAAGTGCGTGATTGTGGGAGGCTCCCCCAAAGGCAGAGGAGTGGTCTCCACCTGCTCCTATGAAGCGCGCAAATTTGGAATCCACAGCGGCATGTCCTCTTTTCAAGCTTGGAAACTTTGCCCCCAGGCTGTCTTTGTTCATAGCAATTTCCATCTCTACAAGGAAATCTCGCAAACCATAAGAGAAGTCTTTTATCAGGTGACTGACATGGTGGAGCCCCTCAGCCTCGATGAAGCCTATCTGGATGTGACCCAAAACAACTTTGACGAAGAAGACGCGGTCAAGCTCGCAAAATGGATCAAAAAAGAAATCCTAAAAAGAACCGCCCTCACCTGCTCCGCGGGAGTTTCCTACAACAAGTTTCTGGCGAAAATCGGCTCCGACATGGACAAACCCGACGGACTCACGGTGATTACGCCAGAAAACGCTGAAGAGATACTGTTTAAGCTGCCAATCGGTAAATTTCACGGCATCGGCAAAGTCACAGCCGCTCGCATGAAAAAGATGGGCATCCACAATGGAAAGGATCTCTTTGAGAGAGATCTTGCTGAGATGGTGAGAGTCTTTGGCAAAGCCGGATACTTCTATTACAATGTGGTCCGAGGCATGGACAATCGAGCGATAATCAGCTCTTGGGATCCGAAATCGATCAGCTGCGAAAATACCTTTTCCGAGGATATCGGAGATCTCAATGAACTGCTGAAAAGATTGCGCAAAATCTCAGATCGCCTTGCGGGAAGAATGATGGCCAAGAAGATCCAAGGGCAAAACCTGGTGCTGAAGATTAAATATGACAATTTTGAGATGATCACACGCAGCATGCCCCTATCGCTGATGACAAACGATGGGGAAATGCTATATCAATATGGTGAACAACTGCTGATCGCAAATTGGGATCCGACAAGGAAAGTGAGACTTCTTGGACTCGGAGTGGGCAAGCTGGATACTGAGTCCGACACAGAACAGATCCTGCTAGATCTTTAAGTGTTTCTTGGCGACCTGCGGCAACCGAAAAGATTGATATATCATGAAACATATATGGCGCTAATTTATCAAAAATCAGGCTCGTAAGTGCTTGCAAAATATGGGTTGCTCATGCCACCCTCACCCCTCGCTCACCGGTCGAGCGTGCAAGCGGTGAGAAAATAAGGACTTAGGCGATTTGC
>CALGPA010000137.1 GCA_937960795.1 uncultured bacterium
GCAAGATGCCAAAATTCAATAGCATTAGCATCTCAGGATACCACATGCACGAAGCCGGAGCCACCGCTGATCTTGAGATGGCATACACTCTTGCCGATGGTTTGGAATATGCTCGCGCAGGGATTGCAGCCGGGATCGATATTGATGTCTTTGCGCCTCGCCTGTCTTTCTTCTGGGCTGAGGGAATGAACTACTTCATGGAGATCGCCAAATTGCGCAGCGCCAGAATGCTATGGGCAAAGATCATCAAAGGCTTCAACCCCAAAAATCCCAAATCAATGGCACTTAGGACCCATTCCCAGACTTCCGGATGGAGTCTCACTGAGCAGGATCCCTATAACAACGTTGCTCGCACCTGCATAGAAGCTCTTGCCGCAACCATGGGACACACCCAGAGTTTGCACACCAATTCCCTGGATGAAGCCATCGCCCTGCCGACAGACTTCTCGGCGCGCATTGCCCGCAATACGCAGCTCTTCCTCTCGCATGAGACCGGGGTGTGTAATGTAATCGACCCATGGGCAGGCTCCTACTATGTCGAGAGTCTTACCAATGATCTGATGAACCGCGCTTGGGAACATATCATGGAAGTAGAAGATCTCGGTGGAATGGCAAAGGCGATCCAGACCGGACTGCCCAAGATGCGTATCGAAGAAGCAGCTGCCAGACGTCAGGCCAAGATCGACAGCGGAGCTGACACTATCGTCGGAGTAAATAAATACAGACTCGACAAAGAAGATCCCATCGAAACTTTGGAAGTGGACAATTCTGCCGTGCGCACTGCTCAGTTGGCGCGCTTAGATTTGCTGCGTAAGTCTCGTGATGAGTCTAAGGTCAAGCTGGCTTTGGAAGCCCTGACCAAAGCAGCTGAAAGCAAAGAGGGCAACCTTTTGGAACTGGCCATCGATGCAGCCCGACAAAGGGCTTCTCTCGGCGAAATCTCGGATGCGATGGAGAAGGTCTTTGGCCGTCACCAAGCTCAGATCCGCCTAATCAATAATGTCTACAGTAGTGAGTATGCAAATATGGACGATATCGAAAAAGTAAGATCTCTGACAGATGAATTTGCTGCAGAAGAAGGTCGTCGCCCCCGCATCTTGATTGCCAAAATGGGTCAGGATGGACACGATCGCGGCGCTAAGGTAGTAGCCACTGCCTATGCCGACATGGGCTTTGACGTGGATATGGGGCCTCTGTTTCAGACACCTGAGGAGACTGCCCGACAAGCTGTGGAAAATGACGTCCACATCATTGGCATGAGCTCTCTCGCTGCCGGACACAAGACCCTCTTGCCGCAGCTCGTTGAGGAACTCAAAAAGCTCGATCGTGAAGACATCATGATCATTGTTGGCGGCGTGATACCCCAAGCAGATTATGATTTCCTCTATGATAATGGGGCTTCTGCCATCTTCGGTCCCGGCACTCATCTGCCCACAGCAGCTACAAAGATGATCAAACTACTCTTGGGACACGATGAAAAATAGAAGACCCGAGTGGACTCCTGAAGGTGCCGGCGATGCTTTTGCAAGCAGAGTCACCAGCCCCACTGAGTCCCAAGCAAACCCCAAAGTCTTCAAACGCAAGAAGGTGATGGATCCCGAAGCCCTTGAAAGGGGAGTTCTTTTGGGAAATAGAACCGCACTGTCGCGTGCCATCACTTTGGTAGAAAGCAATTCTGAAAAACACTTCAAGCTGGCACAGGAGCTTCTCACGAAGCTCCTTCCTGCTTCCGGGAAATCCATCAGGATCGGAGTCACCGGAGTGCCGGGAGTGGGGAAGAGCAGCTTTATCGAGGCATTTGGCATGCACCTCATTAATATGGGAAAGAAAGTGGCGGTATTGGCGATTGACCCCTCTTCTACCCTATCCAGAGGAAGCATTCTGGGAGATAAAACACGCATGGAAAAGCTCTCCCGACATCCACAAAGTTTTATTCGCCCATCTCCCTCATCAGGTGTATTGGGCGGAGTAGCGCGCAAAACCCGGGAAAGCATCGTGCTCTGTGAAGCTGCCGGTTTTGATGTGATCCTCATCGAGACTGTCGGGGTAGGTCAATCCGAGACCACCGTGAGATCAATGGTTGATTTCTTTCTTTTAATGCAGATCACCGGAGCAGGAGATGAGCTGCAGGGCATCAAAAAAGGCATCATGGAACTCGGAGATATGATCGTAGTAAACAAAGCCGATGGGGACAATATCCGGCGAGCCCAAGCCGCTGCAGGGGAATATAACAATGCTCTGCACTTCATTCGTCATGCGACTCCCGGCTGGGAAACTCGCGCGTTGACTTGCTCTTCTCTCACCGGCGACGGCATCCCTGAGATCTGGAAGACTATCACCAAATTTTGCAAGATCACCAAATCATCCGGTGTCTTTGAAAAACGCCGCCTACAGCAAACAGCAGACTGGTTTGAAGAGCTCATTTCGGAAGCGGTGCTAAATCGCTTTTTCCAAAGACCTCAGATCAGAGAAAAACTGCCTCAGCTCAGAAAACAGGTAGCTGAAGGGAAAGTCCCTGTGGCATATGCCGTTTCTCAGCTACTATCTGAATGAACCAGCCCTCTTGTTGACGATTTTCTACAGCATTTACTCCGCTCAGAGCTTGCTCATCACAGATTTGGATTGCCACCACGCTTCTGTGGATCATATTGTTATTAGTGCCATGAGTCGATGCTTAGTTCTCCGGCTGAGTAGCTTATGCTAGAATGCCGTAAGTGTTCAACCCCATTATCACATGAAGGAAGATGATGAAACGATCCCGCGAACTCCTTGCATATCTTGCAATGATCACATATCTAATTGCGCTATCTGCGTGCAAAAGTGGGGAAACTAGCGAACGGAGCCCTCATATGCACCAAGGTGCCTCCGGGTCTGATAGATTTGAGATTCGCTTCAGTCCTAAATGGCATCCCCAAGCTCAATTTGCCGGGATTTACATGGCTATTGAAAAAGGGATCTACGATCAGTATGGGCTAGATGTCATTTTGGCGGAACCTTTTAGCAGTGAAGAAGCTCTCACAAAGCTCGATTTGGGGGAGATCGATATTGGCCATTTTGATCTCTCTCAGGCTATTTTGGCAAATCGAGACAGCTCCCATATCGTCAATATCGGTCAGATCTCACAGAAGAATTCGGTGATGCTGGTGGGCAAACGGAGTAGGGGGATTTCCTCAATCCGGGATTTCAACAACAAGAAACTCGGCATCTGGAGAAGAACTTCTCATATCGTGACCGAAGCATTCATCAAAGAAAACAGTATTAATATCCAGCAGATCCCCATTGATTGGAGTGTAAACATCTTCATCCAAGACGCGGTGGACGTGATCAACGTCATGAGATACAATGAATACTATCAGCTGCTTCAAGCCGGATTTTCAGAGGAAGAGCTATTTATCGTGGATCTCTGCGACTGGGATCTCGATATTCCGGATGAGGGATTTTATGTGCGACCGGCTTTTTTCCGTGAGCACCCTGAGGTCTGTCGCAGTTTTCTGCAAGCCACCATTGATGGGTGGCTCTATGCTTTCAGCCATCCGGATGAGGCGGTTGACTTAGTTCTTAGAATCATGCAGGATGCAAATATCCGTGCAAACCGAGCCCATCAAAGTTGGATGCTTGAGAAGATGAAGGATATCGTGATGCCCTCAGCCTCCGAGATCGGAATCCTGAAGCGTGAGGATTTTGATAAAGCGCTTGATCTGAGTGTGAAATACTCGAATCTTGATAGAAAGATCAGTTTTGAAGAATTCTATCCCTATGCCGCAGATTAAAGAAGAACGCAGTCTCGCATATCAATTGATCTCATTTATCTTCAGCGTAATGCTGGTGATTTTCTTTGGCTCGATCATTGTAACCAGAGTCCTATACTCTAGGGTAATGCTCGATTCACAGTTGGACAACATGCGCCACTTGGTGCACGAGCGGATCTATCTCATCGATGGCATCTTAGAAAAAGTCGAGGCATTAGCAAGAACTTCGCAGGATCTGGCGACGAATCATAGGCTTGATTCCGCAGAGTTTGATCGTTATTTGCAGAACTTGCTTACCGATAATTCTCAGATTCACTCCATCTGCCTTGCCGATCAATTTAAGTCAAAGGCAGCTCCTCGAGTCATGTATACCTTGCGCCACCGGTTTCACAAACGCGAGATTAAAAACATGGACTATCGCTATCAAGATTGGTTTCAGATTCCGTATATCACTGGGAAAGCCTATTGGACAGAACCTTGGGTGGATCACGAAGGCAAGGGCGAAATGGTGATCTCATATAGCCTGCCCCTATATGAATCGGGTCTTATTTCCGGGCTATTGCGTTTTGATATTGAGCTCAAATACCTTCAGGGCTTGATTACAGATCGCAGTTATTTCAAGATCGGCGATAGCTTTCTTGTCTCTTCCACCGGAACCATTGTGGCTCATCCGGATCAAAGACTGGTGATGAATCAGAGCCTGTTTAGCCTAGCTCAAGAATACAATCAAGATGCCTTGGCAAAGCTCGGCGCTGCTATGACATCCGGAGAAAACGGATTTGTCAAGATCGGCTCCAGCTCTCCTTTTAGAGATTCCTGGGTATACTATCAACCGCTTTCCAGCAATCTCTGGTCAGCCGGAATAGCCATAGATCAAACTTATCTAATGCAGGAAATAAACCTGATTCTCCTCATTCAAACCATTGCATACATCATTATGTTTCTGACCATATCCTTGCTGATTTATGTCCGGGCAATGAGTGTGTCAAGACCCCTAAAAGCCTTGGCAGAAGCTGCCGATCGGATAGGTTCAGGAGATTTCAATTCACAGATCCCGCAGTCACGCAGCAGTCATGAATTGGCGACCCTCTCACATTCATTCACCACTATGCAGACCTCCCTCAAAGAATACATTAATACTCTTCGCATAACGACAGAAGAGAAGAATAAGATTCGCGGGGACGTGATCTATGCCAGCGAGATTCAGACCAAGCTTATCCCAAGCAACACAGCTCATCCTTTTGGGATTAGAGATATTAGAGCTCACGGCATTTTGGAGCCCGCGGGTGATATCGGCGGGGATCTGTATCACTATTTCCTAATCGATGAAGATCATTTCTGCTTTGTCGTTGCTGACGTCTTGGGCAAAGGGATTGTGGCTGCCATGGCAATGACCATGGTCTCCACTCTTCTACCTTCAATCGCTCCCTACTACAAGCGCAGCAGCGCAATGCTGGGCGAGCTCAACAACTTCCTCTGTAGAAACAACATTGAATCAAACTTCGTCACGGCATTTTTAGGAGTATTGGAGATCTCCACCGGAAAATTGGAATATAGCAATTGCGGCCACGTTCCGCTCTTTATTCGTAAACTGGACAAAAGCTTGCATACATATAGAGAGACCCACTCCACTGCCCTGGGAGTCTTTGAAAATCTTGATATCGGCTGTGATACTATCCAGCTGGATATTGGCGATGAGTTGATCCTTTTCACCGATGGAATCACTGAAGCCATGAATGTCAGAGATGAGTTTCTGGGGATGAAAGGCCTTGAAAAGATTGTCAACAATCTCCGATCCACGAGTCCGGAAGATACTGCAAAGAATATTCTTAATGATGTCCATAACTATGCCCGCGGCTCATCGCACAAAGATGACATCACCCTCTTGGTGCTGGACTACAAACATCCGGGTATCGGTATCTACGACTAATCCGCAACTCAAGCAAAACACTTAAATACCGGGAATCTATCAGCCACTGCACATCAAGATTTCAACTTGGTTTACACTTTTTTAGAGGATCAGGCTAAGTCCTTATTTTCTCACCCCTTGCTGTCCCGACCGGTGAGCAAGAGGTGAGCAAGAGGTGAGCAAGCTATATATTACAAGCACTTACACGTCAGAAAGATTAGCGACTAATGTAGGGGCAGCTGAATGCCACCGCTACTTAAGTCCTTCCGGGATTGCCCGCAATTCATTGAATCAATAAGCAAACACTACACCCGAGAGCGGAAAGATCCATTCTTCAGGCTTGGTCCGGATCAAGATCTTGTGGTCTTCATAGCTGATCGGAGGGTTCTTTTCTTGTCCGGAAAAAATACTTACCGGCTCGATATGGCTTAGCTCTTTGGGATGCTCAAAGCTGATGCTGACACCCTGAGTCAGCTCCGATATAAAGACCGAGAATTGATGCGAAGACTTCGGGTATAGGGTCGTGGTATTGATCTCAAAAACCAGTTCGGAATCGATCATGTTTTTCAGCTTTGGGTGGCTGCAGTGGATGATCAAGGAGCCTGATTTGGCCTCTATGCGCGTGTTTAGATCCAGTCCGTTTACGCGCACTGCATCAACCGAGAAGTTCTGAGGATGAAGACTGAGCTTGGCATCCAAAAGCCATCTATATTCGACTCTGGGATCCATCAAAAAACCGCGTAAACTCTCATCTGAGCTGGCACAAGCAATGATGAAGAAGTCTGATTTGAGCACTTTCTTATAGCTGAGGCGGGTGGAAGCCAGATAGTAGTCATCATTATCCGAATCCCGAAAAGCGATCTCATGATGAAATCCCTTGCGGTAGTGGATGTCGTTGTCTTTGTTGTAAAAAAAGCTCCTGAGAATCTCACGATAGATCATCTCACCTATCTCAGAATCATCAAGTCTCTCAGCTAGGGCAGCGGATATGATGCTATTGAGTTTACTATTTCCAAAATCCTTCGCCACAAAATCACGCCGGGCGAGCGGAGCGCTGTGCAGGATCCTGTCATTAATCCGATAAAACCTCTTTGCTCTGCGTCCCAATTGGCACAGAAGCTCATAGGCGGAGCCACCATAGAGTGAGCTGAGCATCTCCGGCCGAAGAGCATCATCGCCTGAGCCCAAAAGGATCACCTCATCGCCCTCAGATGCCACATCCTGCTCTGTAAGATCCACTGTGAGCATATCCATGGAGATGCGACCGATCACCGGGCAGAGTATGCCACGGATGAGCACATTGGCTTTGTTTGAGAGGAGGAAGTCATAGCCATCCGCATAGCCCACGGGGATGATGCCATAGCGTCCGTTCTTTTTGGCTTTCCACTCCCTATGATATCCCACGGTCTCTCCCGCGCTGATCTCTTTGATCCGAATCAGGGTGGATTTGAAACTCATGACAGCTTTTAGGGGCAGCTCTTTATGCGTTTCTTGGCGGACACCAAATGTGGCAATGCCTAGCCGAAGTAGATTGCAAAACTTGCCATAACCCTCGATGAGCCCGGCGCTGTTTGAGATGTGGACATAGCGGGGCGGTTGCTCCAAACTGCTGATAAGCTCTTGGAAACGCTCTTCTTGTTCTTTGCTGAATCCGGGATCACTCTCGGCTGAGGCAAAGTGGCTGAAGATGCCTTCAATCTCAAGATTTGCCATCTCTGAGACAGCATCATAAAAAGCTTTGGTGTGAGCGATGTCCGCTCCACAGCGGTGCATGCCTGTGTCTATCTTGAGATGGATCTTGATCTCGCGTCCAGCATTAACTGCGCTTTGCGAGAGCTTGGAGGCAAAGCCGAGATCCGATATGGAGGGACTGAGATCATAGTCCAAAATAATGGGAATCTCAGAAGTCAAGATGGGGGAGAGGATGAGAATCGGAGATCTGGAGCCTTGCAGACGCAAAGCTCTTCCTTCTTCCGCATTTGCTACGCCCAGATACACTGCTCCGGCTGCCAGAGCTGCTTCTGAGATTTCCTTAGCCCCGTGGCCATAGGCATCTGCCTTGACGATCTGCATGAAGCTCTGTCCCGCAAGGAGATGACTCTTTAGTATGCTTAGGTTCTCTTCATAGGCACTCAGATCAATCTCGACCCAACTGCGCTCAAGTATCTCGTCTTTCATCAGAAGTATTTCGCGGCAAGATCCGCAAGTGCTGAGCGCTCGCCTTTTTCCAGGGTCATGTGCCCGACCATGCTCTCGTTTTTAAGCTTCTCCACAGCGACGGATAGGCCATTACTGATGGCATCCAGATATGGGATATCGATCTGATAGGGATCTCCGGTGAGCACGATCTTGGTGTTCTTTCCGGCTCTGGTGATGATGGTCTTCATCTCGTGAGGGCTGAGGTTTTGCGCTTCGTCGATCACGATAAACTGATCCGGCAAAGAGCGTCCGCGGATGTAGGTGAGGGGTTCCAGCTCCAAGAAACCATAATCCATGAAGTCTTCCATGCTGGTCTTGCGTTTGGCTTTTCCGCCCGAGTCATCCTTCTCATCGTGGGAGGAGAGCAGGATGTCCATATTGTCGTAGATTGGTTGCATCCAGGGGTTGAATTTGTCCGCTTTGGAGCCGGGAAGATATCCAAGGTCTTTTCCCAAAGGGGAGATAGGGCGAGAGACCACCAGGCGTTTGTAGCGCTCGTCGTCCACCACTTTGCTCAGACCGGCAGCGATTGCCAAAAGCGTCTTTCCCGTTCCCGCCTTTCCGGATAGGCTTACCAAGGGAATGTCATCATCCAAGAGCAGATCAAGTGCCATCTCCTGCTCGAAGTTTCTGGCTGTGATGCCAAAGACATCCTGTCCTTTGTAGTTTAGGAGCTTATAGAGTTTGTTGTGCTCAGCATTGTATCTGAGGTTTTGAGTAGCTTCCGGATTGCCTTCGGAAGTGATGCGTACAAATTGATTTGGATATAGGCCTTCGAAGGGGTTGTCGATTCCTGAGCCACTTTGCAGCTTTTCATAGAGTTCGTGGGATATCTCCTCATGGGTCCAGCCGGTGAAGAACTCGTCAAACTTGATGGTGTCGTTTTCAAAGTTCTCAGCGTGAATTCCGACCGTATCAGCTTTGATGCGGACGTTCACATCCTTGGATACAAGGATCACCTTGCTCTGGGGATATTTATCTTGAAAGTATAGCGCTGTACCGATGATGAGATTGTCATTGCGATCCATAAAGATCAGCTTTGATGCGGCATCGGTCACTTCCCGATTTACCGTCACTTGGATCACTCCGCCTTGATCAGTGGGAACTCCATCTTGAAGCTTTCCATCTTGGCGAAGATCATCCAGGTATCTGCCGATCTGGCGGGCATTGCGGCTCTTCTCATCCAGACCTTTTTTGAATTGGTCAATCTCTTCGATTACCACGATTGGGATCACTACGCGGTTGTCATCAAAAGCAAATAGGGCGCGGGGATTGTGAATCAGGACATTGGTGTCCAAGACAAAAATCTTTTTCTGCATGAGTTCTCCGTTTATAGCTTATTCTGTTTATTCTTTAACCTTTGGATAAGATCAATGTGATTGGGATATAGCTTTTGCATTTCATCGGGGCTTGCCAGTTTAAAATCCGCATAACTAAAGGCAGGCCAGAGACAACATCCACAAAGAGAATAGGAATCTTCAGCGGATACTTCCGTGCAAAACCAAGTTCCTTTGGGGATCAAAATCTGGGGGGATTCTCCGGCATCCAGATCCACGCCCAAAAGCTTCTCTTGTAAGCCAGTCTGAGAATCAATCAGATGAAGGATCAAGCTGCTGCCTTTGTAGAAATGCCACATCTCATCCGAATCAAGCTTGTGCCAAGAGCTGATCTCATGGGAAGCTAAAAGGTACAAGATGCTGGATCCAATGCGGCGATTACCTTTTACGGCATGCAAATCCTCATCTGCCATGATCACTTCCGTGGAACTAAGCCACTGTTTGCGATAGTATCCTCCTTCCGGATGAGGCAGGAGGCCCAGCTTTTGAATGATCTCTTGATATGCATGCATGGCAATCTCCTTTTTGATCTTGAGTACAGGAAAAGCTAATGCGGGAAAGGCGTCAATCTTTTTTGAAGGAGAAAACAAAAATGGTGCTGAAGGGGGGACTCGAACCCCCATGAGCATATTGCTCACTAGTCCCTGAAACTAGCGTGTATACCAATTTCACCACTTCAGCACATACTGTGAGTGCCAATCTGGAAGATCAGCTTTTTCTGTCAAGGAAAAAGCAGCGTCAGCTCTATCGTTATGAGGGTGTCAGCCTGGCATTAGACT
>CALGPA010000138.1 GCA_937960795.1 uncultured bacterium
GATGCGGGAAACGACATTCTTTCTCTGCTGGCAGATGCCAAGCGAGAGGCGAACACTGTGCTTGCGGACTTATCCGCAGCAAACAACGAATCAAAGGAACGCAGATTGAAGCTTGGCGAGATGTCAAGTCAGATTGATGCGCTTAACGCCAAACTGGCGGATGCCACGAAAGCGGATCCTGAACTTGATTCGATTAAAGAGAAGGCTATCAAATATGACGAGCTTTTGCAAAGCAAGAAAACCGAAACCCTGAACCTATGGAAAGCTAAACATCAAGAATTGCAAAAGATTTTGTCAAGTGATACGGATAAGCGCAAAGACAAGATTGCTGCGCTGATGCCTGACTTCTCAATCCCGGCAGAAGGCGAAGAGCTTGATGCCGACACCGCCGCACAGAACCTGAAATTGTATTCTGTATTGGAAAAAGCGGGAGCATTTGCCGATCCTGCTGACACCAAAACGGATTTCCAGCGAAAGAGCAATCCGGGGGGCGGCGAACCCAAAGAACCCTACACCTTCGGCAAAGCATTACAAAAAAAAACATGAGGTAAAACATGAATATCAGAGATTTTCTTATCTCGCTACAAAGCGAACAAGCTCCCATTGTAACCGATCTGGTTAAAAGCTTGGGTATTTTAGAAACGGCGCAATTCGGATTCAGCAGCGATTATCTGCGCCATGAGTTTGAAGTTCAGACAGATGATGGCGATGCCGCGGTCCGCGCAATCAATGGATCAATCGTAGCTACAATGTCAAATAGTATCCTTGGCAGCGTTCAGCTCCCTGCTATCGAGCGTCTTGTTGAAATCGATAAGGTGCTCGCCAAGAGATGGGGCGGCATTCAGGGCTTCTTGAACGACAAGAATCGCACAACCGCATATATGCGCTCAATTATGGAGCTGCTTGCTAAGGCTATGATTTACGGCGACGACCCAACTTTTGGCGTGACCGGCGCGTTCAAGGGATTGCATCAGATCGCCAAGGCTAACGACAATGTTGTTGCTCAGCTTTCCGGGACTACCGGTAGCAGAACATCAATCTTTGCTGTGCATTGGAATGAAGGCGAAACTCAGATTGTGATGCCACAAGAAGCCAATGGCGACATCGTGCAAATCGAATTGGTCGGCGGTGGCACCTTACAGGCTCCTACCGCAGACACTACCACAAAAGCCAGATCGCTTGTCTATGGCGCAAACTTCTGGGCAAATGCCGCTCTGTGCGCTCCGGCGAAGGCGTCCGTTGCCGCAATCACCCAAATCGATAGCACTCACAAACCCACTGCTGGACAGATTGACCTGCTGATTGACGCGGTGAAAGGTCTTGCTGATGGCAAAACGTTCCTGTATATGAATCGCGAAGGACGCAGATACATAAAAGAGCTTAAAAACTCCAAGCTAAGCATGGCTCCCGGCGATACCGGCTACAACACCGTAGTATCCGATTGGGATGGCATCCCGGTCGTTCTGGAAGAATCAATCCTCAGCACAGAAACCACTGCGCTGGACTAAAAAAGAGGTAAATAATGGCTTATAAAAATCGTTCCTATGTCGTGGATCAAAACTTGATCCTCAGCTCCGCACAGGCTCTCCCAAACGCTACTGACGCAGATTCCACCAATGTGGTTGACTATGGCGGTAATAGTGGTGGACTTGCTAAAATTGTAGTCAAGGCAAACACCGACATCACTGTTGCAAACACATATGCATTGACCATTACCGCCAGCTATGGTTCCACCAACACACCGACCGACACGCTGGATAAGGTGATCTTTACTAAAACAGCTGGGTTGGCAGGCTTTTCTTATTCTGCTGGAGACACCATCGTAGAAGAGATTATCCCGGATTCGCTCCCGGATAACTATCGTTTCCTTAAACTAACCTATACCACCACAGCCAATGAGTCGTCTGAGAAAGTAGACGCTTATGTGGTGATGACCTAACACATCCTCCTCAGTGGGGCGGGGTTTTTCTCCTTACCCGCCCCGCACTTTAAGGATAAAATATGTATATGATAGAAACGATCGCAAGCCTAGACTCCATCGCACGATGGGAGAAAGAGGTTAACACTCTCGGCGGCTACACTGAAATGTGGGGGCTCGCGAGCGCAAGCGAAGAAGACCCGGTCTCATTGACATGCTCTACTGGCACCCGCGTGCTTTTCCACTATGCCGATGGACGCGCGGTTTTTGTGGATCTCACAGAAAACGTTGTCATGATACCAACATCACAAATAGTGAGTTTCGACCTATACGACGGCGAAGACATCGTTGATACGTTCGCGCTCAATGAGGGCACGGGTTCCCGCGTCTTCGGAGCCGTCGAAGTTTGCGACATCAGCACAGCCTCGGCGTGGATAGTATGCCAAGCAACACGCACATGGCAAGACAAGATAGATCTTGCTCATTTTATCGTGCAGGGAGATATCCTGACGGCGCTCTACAATCGTATGCACGAATACACTGATAGTGAGATCATCGGCTCAATTTCCAATGTTCAGACATTCGCTCTGGCAGTCGACCTGAAAGCACTTGAGCTAATCTTCGCAGATCTAGCTAACAGTGGCTTTAACCAGCTTTATCAAGCAAAGGCTACCGAATATACTCGCAGATACAGATCCGAGCTTGACAGCGCTCTCAGACGCATCAATATAGATATGACGGGATCTGGTTATGGACCAAATCGCATAGTCACACAGGGACAACTAAGCAGATGATCTATATCAAAATGACGCGCATACCAAATCTGAGCCTCAATGCTCAGCCGAGCCGGGCTCAATGGCGAGATCTCGGGTTGCGTATGCGGAGAATGATCATTGATCGTACCATGAGCGGGATAGATATCCACGAGAAACCTTTCGCCAAGTACTCAACGGCTTACCAAAAACGGCGCGAAGCTCTTGGCAAAACTGTGGACGTTGTGAATCTGCAGGATAGATCCGAGATGTTAAATTCGCTTGATTACAAAGAAGACTCATCCGGCGTGGATGTATTTTATTCCGAACGCCAGCGCGGACTAGTTGCACTCTATCACCAAAATGGTGACGGGTCGCTTCCACAGCGCGAACACTTCGGATTCACGACCCGCCAAACTGAGCAGATCCGCGACCAGATATATGCATACATAAAACAGGCGGCAAGACTATGATAAACAAACTAGAACCGGTAAAAGCCGAGCTGCGCAAGCGACTGCAATCCGCAGGAGTGAAGCGTTGCCTTGATTATCCTGAGCAGATTGGCAATATCGGAAACTTTCTTCCGCTTGCCATGCTGCGCTCAGAGAGCTGCGAAATCGCCTCAACGGCTAATCTCTGCATGGTCTACGAATATTATATCACTATTTACGTTTGCACACAGGCGAATATCGAAAAAACAAAAGCGCATGAAGATTTCATATTTGCTTGTATGAATGCCATTTACGCGAGTAGCACGCTCAATGAGGACAACCGACTGGGCGGCGTTGCCAACATGATCGTGCCAACCAACATCAGATTCGATGAGGGCATTCCGTTTGCGTCTGACATGTTGCCCCAGAACGCGATCCAGACGAGTGCGCTCAGCTTCAAAATAACATTAATGGATGGAAGATATGATTGATAAAACAGATATGGTCTTGGCGAAAGGAAAAAATCTTGATCGCCCAATACACAATGTGTTCGATGGATATGCGTTCATGATCGAAAACGGCATTGAGCGAAGCTATCCTCGCGCGGTTTTTCAGGCATATAAAGATGTGCTTTCGCTATCTCGCAAAAAAGCACAAGAGCAAGAAGACAAAACACCGATGGAGGTGAAAAATAATGAATAGATTTGGAAACCAATACCGTATTGCCATAGGGAAAGAAACGTCCTATGGAAGCGGATTCACTAACTTGTCTGGAGAAGTCGGGAGCGTTCGCTTTGAAGACCTGCTGATTCATTCAGGGATGATTAACATGGCGCCCGAGATCTCTGTGGTTCCTACTGGTCATCGTTCCATGACCCACTTTGACACGCTTTGTGATGAGGTGCCAGACACAAGGTCCGGCATAGTCACAGTGAGCGGCTCTGCCACCGTTGCGATCCTCAACAAATACCTTGAGGGCGTCCTTGTCAAGGACGGCGACAATAGAGTTTTTCCATCAGACACTAGCGAGTTGCCCTCTTTTGTGCTTTACCAAATTTGGAGTGACACCCCGGCTGGATCAAATTACACAGTATTTGCAACGAAGGGCGCGAAGCTGACGCAATTCGTGATCACCGGCGCATTTGGCTCCCTCCTCCAGTTTGAGGCGACGTTCCAAACGCAGGAGATTAAGCGCGAAGCAACTGTTGAAATTACTGGGACTGACCCCGGTATCTCATGCGGGGACTGGCTACATTTCGCCGATGTCATTCCCGCTTTCGACGATGTTAGTGAAACTAATTTCGAAGCATTCAGCATCTCGCTTGTGAATGAGCTTACCGCCGACGCATACAAATATGCGAATAATTACACCATCACAAATCCAGTAGTGATTCGTCAAGGTGGAGAGATTACATATACAAGAAATTATGACGCCGCAGGAAACGAGAAAACAATAACCATGCTCAACGCAGAAGACACACTTACGGTAATAAAGATAGACGGTCTCGGTAATATTTACATTGTTTCTGTTCCTACTTCTTACGAGCTTCCGGACGCAGACAAGGACTTTTATAAGCTTAACTACTCCGGAAAGATAATCGCAACCAGCGAACTAGAGCCTATAAAAATTACGCCACAATAATAAAGGATAAACGTAAATGGATAAAATGAACGATTGCATCACCCCCGTACCAAACGGCACATACGAAGTCAGACACAATGGTGAACTGCTCGCCACGTGCAAGGTTCACACCTTAGCCGATCGCGCCGAGATTGAAGAAAACATAATCATCTGGAAGCGTCATGACGGCGAGCTTTCACCCACCCCCGCGCCAAGTTCCAAAATCATAATTTGGAACGTGCTAAAAGCGCTCATATCATGGCGCAATGGAGATATCACATATGAAAACGTGGCCAACAATCGCGTTGACACTGAAATTATCTTCAAAAAAGTGCAAGAGAAAGAAGTTGAAATTGCGCGAGCCGTCGAGGCAAACCTAAAAAACTGACTAGGTCGGTGGAGTTGCTTCATCGCATCGACTCCACCGATCCATACAGAAAGAATAATATGAGGAACGCCATGTGTCGCGACTGCAAGATGACGAGCACCTGCAAAAAAGATGAAATGATGCCGATCATATCGCCGCTTAGCGCATATCTGATCCGCTTTTATAATGAATTCGAGGCAGGGTTTACCGAATATCCGCAATCCGGCACATGGCAATCTCAATATCCTTGGTTCATGAGCGGCATAGAAACCATCAGAATCACAATGGCGCGCCTACGCAAAGAAGATCAGGAAAAAGAAAGAAGGAAATATGGCAAGAGTTGAAGATCTAAGAATCAGAGCCCAGGTGGACGGCGTCCAGCGCGCGCAATCTGACATGAAGCGACTATCCGGATCTATCGGCGATGTGGCAAGGTCGCTTGGACTTGTCGTGGGCGCGGCGATGGCGTTCAGGCAAGGCGTTCGGCTTGCTGGCGAGGCAATGGCAAACTATGAGAATGCGATCCAAGCGATACGCCAGCTCGACGCGACCCTGAAGTCCACTGGCAGAGCAGCAGAATTCACCTCGCAAGAACTCAGCGATATGGCTTCAGAGCTGCAAGCGCTAAGCAATTTCGGTGATGAAGATATACTGCGAGGCGTAACACTGCAGCTGCTTCGATTTGATGCCATCGGTAGGGATATCTTCCCACGCGCGCAGCAGCTTGTTATTGATCTTGCCGAATCTATGGGCGGCGTAGAAAACGCTGCAAGAACTCTTGGCATATCTTTGGCTGACCCAACTCTTGGTCTCACGCGCCTGCGCAGAATAGGTGTGTCTTTTAATTCCACACAGGAAGCGCAAATCAAAAACTTTGTGGAAACAGGTAAAGTAGCGGAAGCACAGGCGGTTTTGATGTCTGCACTAGAGGAGCGCTTTGGCGGATTGGCTGTGGCGTCTATATCTGCGACCACGCAGATGAAAAACGCTTGGGGCGATTACTTAGAAAGCGTTGGGTCTTCGCTATCCTTTTACGATGGAGTAAAGCGCGGCATTACTGCAACGTTGGTCAGTGTGGCGGGGGCGCACGATGTTACATCGAAATCTGCTCAGCTTGCTGCGCTGGAAACACAAAAAGCTTGGGGCAAGGCAACAATACACCTCACGAACGGCATAAAAACATATCTGACTGCTCTGGGCGGAGCATACTCAGGATTTTATACGCTGGGCAATGCGTTCATAAACGGTTTTTCGGCAAGCATCCAGCTTGGCATTGACACGCTGGCGGCCGCAACGATCACAGCCATGAATTTTGTCAGCCGCACCGTGATTAATAGCTGGGAAAAGATATTCAGCGTCATAAATTCCATCTCCACGAGAATCACCGGGAAGGATCTCGGCATTGACGGCATGTTTGACGATCTGCGCGAGCGCATGACAATCATAAACATTGATCTAGAAGATAGCATTGCTAAGACACGCTCTACGCTCATCAAATCACGCGATGACATACAAGCATGGGTTGACAATTTTAAGGCGATCCCGGCAAACACAAAGCACTCCATAGACCAGCAAATAAAGATTCTTGAGGATGGCATCAACGCGCAGCGCGAAGCAATATTGCGCGGCGCGAGCGGGCTCGACCTCTCAGACTTTTCCATGGAAGATCTTGATCTTGGTCTCTCCGCGAAGGCGACGGAGGATTATTATGCCACCATTATGGCGATCAACCATAGCGCAACGCAAAAGATCATGGACGACCATAACGAGATGCGCGCCACACTCGCTGAATACCTTGACATTGCCATTGCCGATGAAGCTGAAAAGAAACGCATGCTGTCGGAAGGCTTGACTGAGATCAAAAAAAGCGAAACAGCTGCGATAATTGCTGAGATCGAAAAGATAACCGAAGAAGAGAAGCGCGCCGCTGATCGAGCAATTGACATTCGCGTGAATGCGCTCCGGGGGCTTGAAGGATTTGAAGAGCAGTATCTACGGCTTCGCTATCGCCAGATTGCTGCTGAGGTTGAGCGCCTCCGCCAAGCAGGAGCCGAGCAGATCGAAATTAACGCATGGGTGATCGCAGAAAAACAGAGAGCGCAAGAGGAAGCATACGGGCAAGATATCGAACTTGCCGGCAATGCTGGCTCGCAAATGGATGATATCATGCAGGCGGCGACAAGATCCATTGAGTATGGCTTTGGTTCGGCGATGTCGAACATAGTCATGAGCACAAAAACCGGAGCAGACGCGATTGCTGAAATTTGGAAGGGCATGGCATCTTCCATCATTTCCGAGATCTCGCGCATAATCGCCAAGCTTGCCGTTCTGAGCTTCTGGCAAGCTATAACTGGAACTGCGCCAGCAGCAGCGGCGGCGACCATCGCAAGCGGATCTGTGTCCGGAACAGTGATGGGCGGAGGCGGATTTAATTCCGTAAGTGGCGCTGGGTTTACATCATACGGCGCTCCCTCCAGCATGAATGATTCTGGAATCTCGCGCATAGCTTCCAAAATAGATGACTTGGTGAGCGCAATCGAGAACAACCCGCCACAGATTCACACGCAGTTAATTGAAGGCGTTCCGCTCCACAAAGCAGTTGAAAGAGCAAGGATAACCACGAATGCCCTATAGAATTGAAATTTACGAAACGGACGGATCTCCGGTCTATTACGATCTTTTTGAGCTAACGCACATGCCTGATGAGATGATCCGCGAAGTAAAAATTGATGATGCGCGCGTTGATCCCGCTGACATGTTTGCCACGATTGGCAGAAAGTGTAAAGTTGTGATCTCGCTCGTAAATAATGGCTTCATCGTCTCGCGCGGTTTTTCTCAGTCGTCTCATCCCAAATATGCTGCTTGGTTTCCCTTTGTATTCGTGGTGCTCAGGGATGATGAGGTTATCTTTATCGGGGCATGCAAAAAATCGGCATATGAAGTCGACCAGCTAGCTGGGACCGAAAGCTTTTATCTTTCTGATGCCGTTGACATCTGGGTGAGTCTCGCGCGCGAAACGCAGGATTATTCTATCACGCCATTAAGCAAATGGACGGCAGAGGACACAATAACAAGAGGTCTGCGTATCTTGGACGATTGGGGCGACATGCTCTCAAGTCGTGGGGTCGCGCCTCTTCCGATTTCATACTACTTCAGTAACATATATCTGCCATATCCGGGATACTCATATGGTGATCTTGCGAGGCTCTGGCTGCTTCATGAAAATGAGCAACTTTTTCAAAAACACAGGGTAGCCCATCTTGTATCCGGAACTCACTCTAATGGCGAGCCATACTATTACATTTACGTCTCTCTCTTCGTGACATATTGGCGCAACTTGCAACACTATGCCGCTGGATACGTGATGGTTATCGACGCACAAAATCCGTTTTCGATATCTGACAATGTTCTGACAGCAGCCAAAGACGCAGCAAACGGCGACGGCATACAGTTCGTTTATCGAGATTCCAGTCTGTTTGCCATTATTAATGACATGAAAAGCCGCAACATCGTGCCAAGCGATTGGAACCTAGAGCAGGACTACACTATCGCCCAGCATTTTGACACCACCGTGAATATCGTGGCTGATCACGCTTTCACGGTTAGCGGAAGATATTATCCGCAGACTCAGTATGCGCTCCCCAAAACAAAAGATTTCGAGATAGTAAAAGCCATGCTCATATGTAATCTGGCTATTCTGGAGGCGCGTCCATATTCAACATTCGACAACGTATACTACACCCATACCCAGATGCGCAGCGCAATCATACTTGACTACGATGAGATTGAGCCATATGCAAAATTCTTCACATCTTCAGAGATAACGCACTACAAAAAAAAGAGTACTTATGTCGACACGCGCATGTATGACGCGCTTTCTGTGCTAACTGATAGCGACACAAAACAAGCGATCTTGCCAAATATTTATAATGCTGCTCTGGACGGATTTCGCTATCTTTACACTTTTTCCGTGCATTCTTCTGTGCAAAACGTCAACAATGTTGACATTGGATCTCGCATTGGCATTGCTGGCATATACGGCGATCTGATTGTCATTGCACGTTCGGCAAAAGATTCTGACGGGCTAATAACCTTAACCGCAGCGGGAGGATACTAAATGAATACATTATTCGGCTTCGGCGGTTTTCGCATGTCATGCGGAGGCTATGTTGCTGATTTTCCAGAAAATTCCGGCAAGATTTATTTTCGCGCCATACGTGAGCAATGGGTGACAAGTGACAACGTTGCGCGCCACCGTCACGTTGGCTTTCAACCTGAGATATCTGTCCGCCTATATAACCTAAAGCTTTTGCACTCAATTCAGTGGCGGCAGATGATAAACGTCCTCAACCAACATTTTATTTTCAACACAGCCATTACGATAAAGCCGCGCTTCGATTTCGTGAAAGAAACCGGACTCACCTTCCAATGCGATCTTACGAGCGATTTTGCCCCGGATGATATTGCGGCGAGCGAAGTAGGGCAAGCGATCAACCTGACATTCAGATCACGCAATGTGATACAGGGGCTGCCCGGATTGTTCAGCGGAAGCAAGGTCTTTGCCCTCGTGGACTACACGGGTGCGTCTATCGTGGATCATAATGGTGCTCAAATTATTGGAATCCAATAGGAGGCAAAATGCTTGAACCGAAAAGAATAACAGAATACGACCTTAAACCAGTGCCAGACTCAGAAGATGAGATCCTCGTTGTCTCGGCATTCGAGGATGAAGAGCGACGCTCGCCAATAAGCGGGGTCAAGTCCGCCGTTCTGGGATCCGCAACCATCGGCGGGAATAGTGCCGGCGATATCCTAACCACGAACGCGGCTCAAACAGTCACGAACAAGCGGCTAAACACGCCCGCGATCAACAGCGCATCCGCAATGAACGCCACTA
>CALGPA010000139.1 GCA_937960795.1 uncultured bacterium
AAATAAGGACTTAGAGAGTTCTTAGTTCGTAGTTCGTAGTTCTTAGTTCGTAGTTGGCGCGGCAAATCGCATCTACAATCTACGATTTACGATGTACCATTAAGGTGTCGTAGTTGGCAGCAATTTCGAGGCTCATCGAATTGAGGATGTAGAATTACGGGGTCGCTGCGCAAATCGAATGTACAATGCACGATTTACATTGTAAAGTTAATGTGTCGTTATGTACGATTAACTAGGTGCTGGAGTGCTGAAGTACCGAAGTGCTGGAGTGCGGGAGTTTTGCGCGAGTATCAACGCTTACCACCAGCCCAAAACCAGTCATTCCGGAACACGAAGCGAAGCGGAGTGTATCCGGAATCCATAATTTGTCCACGAATTTACACTAATTATCACGAATTAGTTTAGTGGGTTGAGAGGGTTTAGAAGCTTGAGAAGCATTTCCTTGCTCCCTGCCCGGTTGGGCGGCTAAAAGCCACCCCTACATTCTATCCCCTTTCTGCGTATCTCCGGTGCTTTTAAGCCCCGGCAAGACTAATAATGCCGAATTGTGCCAATGTCGCTTAATATCGGGATGGCATTTTTAGACAAAAAAAAGAGAATCCGAAAGGGGGTGACGGATTCTCTTATCTGACAGCAGTATAGCTGCTTATTATCTAATCAAGTGCTTTGAGGAAGCTGGGTACATCCGTGCGCATTGGTTTGATGCGGGTGGGATCTTCAGCGCTGGCAAAATCCGGCTTATCTTTGCCTGCGGATTGCGAATTGATCCCCAGATTTCTCATGATGCTACTTATTTCATCTTTTTCATTATCATTGCTCGTGATTTCGGTTTGCTTTCCCTTTGGGCTTTTGAAGTCGGGGAATTCCAAGATATCGGTATGACTATTTTTCTCAAGTCCGGTGGCAATGATGGTCACGGAGATCTTTCCGGTCATCTTCTCATCGATGATGAGTCCCATGAAGATATTGGCTCCCGTGCCGGTCTCATTGACGATCACGTTTGAGACTTCATCGGTCTCATTCATGAGGATGTCTTCGCCGGCGATGATATTGAGCAGCAGCGATTTGCAGCCGGCGAGGCTGATATCTGAAAGAAGGGGATTGTTGATCGCGGCTCGGGCGGCATTTATGGCGCGATTTTCGCCTTCTGCCACGCCGGTTCCCATCAGGGCATAGCCGGAGTTTTGCATCACGGCTTTGACGTCCGCAAAGTCCACATTGATCAGCCCGGTGATGGTAATGATGTCGCTGACTGCCTTGGCTGCTTCATAGAGGATGTTGTCGGCATTTTGAAACGCGGACATAATGGTGGCATTGCCGTATATCTCGCAGAGCTTTTCATTTGGGATCACGATCAAGGTGTCTACATACTCGCTGAGGTGGCGGATGCCGTGATCCGCATTTTCAGCACGTTTTTCACCCTCAAAAGGGAAGGGGGTGGTGACGATACCAAGGGTGAGGATGCCCATTTCACGGGCAATCTTGGCGATGATGGGTGTGGCTCCGGTGCCGGTGCCGCCGCCCATGCCTGCCGCTAGGAAGATCATGTCCGCACCCTCTAGGTGGGATTTGATCTCGTCTTTGGATTCCTCAGCGCTGCGGGAGCCGGTCTCCGGATTTGCTCCGGTGCCCAGACCGCGCGTGAGCTTTTTGCCCAGTTGCAGTTTCATCTTAGCAAGGGATTTTTGCAGATCACCGGAGTCGGTATTTGCGGCGATAAATTCTACATCGCCCAATTCGTTGCGGATCATGGTGTTGATAGCGTTTCCACCGGCGCCGCCGACGCCAATGATCTTGATGTTTGTGCCGAGTTGATTTGGTCTTTCGTCAAATTCTATCATGTTTCCCCCTTAGGTAAAGTCTCTTATTATCTTTTTGAGCTTATCTACGAACTTACTGTTTCCCAGATTGCCCAGTGAAAAACTGCGATTTTGGGGCTCGTGTTCAAAGCCCATGGCGTAATAGAGAATGCCGATAGCGGTGGCAAACTCAGGTTTATCGATGCGAGAGCTGCTGCCTTCGATGCGCGAAAGATCGGGCTTGGCGATCTTGACCTGGAGGTTGAAGGCGTCATTTAGGGCGGTGTCAATACTTGTCAGATTGGCTGTGCCACCGGTGAGAATGATGCCGGCTGTCACGAGCTCCGGAGTGTAGAAATCCTTGCTGCGATTGTAGCAGAGGGCGAGCATTTCCTCGACGCGATGTTGGATCACGTGGCTCACCAGATATTGGGGTCTGCGAGTGCCGGCGCGGCCGCTGATGCCTTCCACATCGATCTCGAGGGATTGATCCACATCATGAGCATTGGCATTGCCAAATTGGGTCTTGATATATTCCGCGCTTGCCAGAGTGGTCTTGAGTCCGATCGCCAAATCTTCGGTGATGGCTTTGCCTGCCATGGGCACGACCAAGACCTTGTCCAGAGCTCCGCGATTGTAGATCGAGATATCACAGGATCCGCCGCCGATATCCATGAGAATCGCTCCCAAACGGCGCTCATCTTCCGAGAGCACGCTGTGGCTGAGGGCGATGTGGTTGAGCACAAAATTGTCCGGATCTATCTCATGACCGGAGAGATTGATGCATTTGGTGAGATTCCTCAGGGGTGTGAGCTCTGCGAGCACAGTCAATACCTTGGCTGTGAGATGGAATCCGTTCATATTGATCGGATTGTGGATATCATCCTGAGAATCGATGATATAGTCATGCGGAATGCCATGGAGGATCTTGTGACGTTCGTAACCTTTTTGGATCTTGACGCTGTTTTTGGCGTCGTTGATCACTTGTTCGACGTGTTCCAGAGCGATCTCGCCGGGTTCATTGGGTGTGTCGTTTGGGATCGAGATCCTGCCGTCGCCCAGATGAGTGCGGATGTGTTCTCCGGTGATATTCGCATAGATGTTTTCTGCTTCGGTATCAGCGGCTTTTTCAGCAGCTTCGATGGCTTTCTTGATGCATCCGGAGAGGGCTTGGATGTCTTTGACCACTCCGCGTTCTATGCCTTCTGAGGGATGATCTCCCACGCCCAAAATCTCAAGTTTGTTTTGAGCGATGCTGCGGGCAATGATGGCTCTGATCATGGTGGACCCGATGTCCAGAGCGGTGATTATCGTGCTTTTCATTTGTCTCCTGCCTTCACCACGACTTGGTTATCAAAGCGAAGATCTACCACGCTTCGTCTATCGATGTTACCATTGTCCTGCACAAACTGATAGCGTCTGAGCTGAGTGGCGATATCATCATCGCCGGGGATGATGCGGGTGCCGTATCGGGCGTCAATGATATTTATGGTGTTGTCAATCATGTAGTACTCAGAAACGATCGGCAGATAGTCCGGAGCTTCTCGGATGATGCTCTGATGTAGAGCTAGGATCCTGAAGACTTCGGGCTTGTCCAGGACACTGCCATATTCCAGCTGAGAGTCGTTGTAATATGTGCTGAAGATCGGGATGTCCTCTAGGTAGATGGGGCTATAGCGCTCCATGATCGTGGCTTCACCATCGATGGGGTAGAGGACGCCCTCTCTGCTCTTGACGTAGATGATCCCTTCTCGCTCTGTGACGTGGATGCGGAGGGTGCTAAACAGCCTCCTGTGGACCTTGACGTCCCGGATCCGAGAAAGAGTCTTGATCTCAGAGGCGATATCCTTGGTGGGCACTCGGAAGAGGTTGGTGCCGATCTGATCTTCCGCAAAGGGAGTGATGAGCGAATCGGGAACTGCGAGATTGCCTGAGATTGCGATCTTCTTGACTTCCAGAAAGGGGAGATGTCGCATGGCATACCACAGCCCAAAGCCGAGGGCTAAGACTGCACTGAGATATAGGCCAAAATACAGATAATATCTGCTATTTCCGCGACGCTTTCTTCCTTTCATCTTCTTACCTTATTGATATTTGGGCAGATAGAGCCGTGATTCTGTTTTTGAGAAAAACGACTTTATGCTCATAATTTACTACTTTTTTGGGCTTTACTGATCGTGTCAACACTTTTCTTAAGTTCTTTTAAAATATCTTCACCATATTGCCAGATATTGCCGGCGCCGATGGTGATGAGGATGTCATCCGGCTTCAGCAGCGCCATCGTTTCTTGGACTATATCGCCGTTATCTGCAATCACATGCACGTCTTTGTGTCCACTTTGGATGGCAACATCCGCGATCAATGAGGAGCTGATGCCGGGGATTGCTTTTTCCCGAGCGGGATAGATCGGAGCCAAGATCAGGCAATCACAACTGAAGAAGGCTTTGCCAAACTTGTCATAGAGATCTCTGGTGCGGGAATATAGATGGGGTTGAAAGAGAGCTACTATGCGGCGATCCACGCTATCCTTAAAGGCTTCCAGGGTGGCAATGATCTCGGTGGGGTGATGGGCATAGTCATCATAGATAGTGATGCTTTGCGCTTCACCTTTGAGCTCAAATCTGCGATAGACGCCGCTGTATTTGGCGAGGGCATCCTGGATGCTCTTGAAGGGAAGATCCAGCTCTAGTCCGATTGCTGCTGCCAAGAGGGAATTTTGGATATTGTGTTTGCCGGTCACATTCATGGTGATGCGTCCGAGATTGTAGCCTTTGAAAGCAAGGTCATAGCTGGCTACAAAGTCTTTCATGCGGATGTTTAGCGCTTGGATGTCAGCTTGGCGGGAGAAGCCGTAGGTGACGATCTTTTTGTTTATCCGAGGCAAGATTGCTTGCACTCCGGGATCATCCAGGCAGGCTATTACACTGCCGAAGAAGGGAACTTTGTTTGCATATTCCACAAAAGCGCCTTTGATGTCGTCGAGATTTCGATAGCAATCCAGATGGTCTTCATCGACATTGGTGATTCCGGCGATGCAGGGAGTGAGGGAGAGGAAGGAGTGGTCATATTCATCCGCTTCGACGACGATGTATTTTCCAGAGCCCATGACGTTGTTTGAGCCGAAGTTTTTGACCTTGCCACCCACGATGATGGTGGGATCCAAACCCGCGGCTTCGAGCACGAGGCCAGCCATCGAGGTGGTGGTGGTCTTGCCATGTGTCCCGGAGATGCCGATGGAAAAGCTCATGCGAGTGATCTCTGCCAGCATTTCGGCGCGGCGGATCACGGGGATCTTCATGGATTTGGCGGCTTTGATCTCGGGATTGTCGTCTTTGACGGCGGAAGACTTAACCACTACATCCGCATCGCGGATCAAGGAAGGATCATGACCTTCAGTGACGCGGATGCCGATCTCCTCGAGGTGGTCTGTGAGTTCGCTCTTTTTCATGTCCGAGCCGCTGATCTCGAGGCCTTGATTGTGCAAAAACTCTGCTATGCCGCTCATGCCTATGCCGCCGATGCCGATGAAATGAATCTTTTTTGTTCTGCCAAGCATTTATCTCTCCTTGATGCAGCTTAAAATGTCTGTTACTATGAGTTCTGAAGCGTTGTTTACGGGAAGCTTTGTCAGCTTTTCCCGCATGGAACCGGTGTCTGCAGTGTTAATCGCGTCCAAGAGACGCACCGGGTTGAGGCCGTCTTGCGAGAGAATCTGAGCTACTCCTTTTTTGACCTGAGCTAATGCGTTGTGATATTGATGGTTGCCGGCAGAACTGGGTAGCGGGATCAGGATCGCTGGGAGAGCGGAGGATTCCAACTCAGCTAAGGTCATGGCGCCGGATCTGGTGATGGCGAGATCGCTCTTGAGCATCATCGCGGGGAGGGATCTGCTGAAATCAAAGAGGTATAAGCCGGGTGTGTTTTTGTGCATCTGCCAAAACTCAGCGTAGCTTCGCTTTCCCGTCTGCCAGATGATCTGCCAATCACTGTCAAGAAGAGCATCGACGGAGTCTGAAACAGCGCTGTTTAGGGCAAATGAGCCCTGCGATCCTCCCGTGATGAGAAGTGTCTTCTTCCCTTCAATCAGTCCGATATCCGCCAAGCTAAAGTCATCTGCTTCGATCTTCTTGATGGGGATGCCAAAGTTTCTTAGCTCTGCACCATTGAGATATGCTCTGCTCTCGTCAAATGAGATATAGAGCCTGTCCAGGTGACGTCGTAGCCGTCTGGTTGTGAGTCCGGGATAGGAATTGCTCTCGTGCAGAAAGCCGGGAATCCTGAGGGTGATGGCAGCCAATGCCACGGGGCCGGCAACAAATCCGCCGGTGGTGATCACGGCGTCAATCCGCTGCTTCTTGAGGATCTCTCTGCATTTGAGGATACTGGAGCCCAGCCGGAAGGGAAAGGCCAGATTGCTCGGCGTGAGGCTGCGATAGAGCTTTTGGACGCGGATCTTGTGGAAGGGATATTGCTCAGCGGTCGCCAGACGCTCTTCCAAGCTGGCGCCATTGCCGATAAAGATTGATTCGTGGCCGCGAGCCCGTAGCTCTTCAGCCAAAGCGATGGCGGGCATGATGTGACCACCGGTGCCACCTGCTCCAAAGGCAAATCTCATACTTTCCTCCTGCGTGCACTGATGTTTAGAATCACTCCCACGGCTATGCTATCCATAAGAAGAGCACTACCGCCATAGCTGATGAAGGGGAGTGTGTTCCCTGTCGGCGGAATGATGCTCATTGCCACGCCGGTGTTCACTAAGACGTTGCAGTATATATTCAGCCCCATCCCGGCTGCCAGCAGCTTCAGATATAGGCTTTCTTGGCGTTCGGCTACTTTGAGAGCAGCAAAAAACAGAGCGGAATGGAGGATGAGCACCAGCATAGCTCCCAAGAATCCTGCTTCTTCGCCGATGATGGAATAAACATAATCCGTGCGAGCTTCCGGGAGATAATAGTGCTTTGCTCTTCCGCGAGCCATGCCTGTGCCCCAAAGCCCGCCACTCGTTAGAGCGGTGAGGCTTTCTCGCACCTGGTAGTCCGCGTCTCCGGAAAATGAAAGATCTCGCTCCGGGAGGAAGAGACTGTAATTCTTGAAAGTAGTTATGCGTCGCATGCGAAAGCTATCGCCTTGAGTAAGGATTACGATTCCTGCCAGCAGGCCCAAGGCTATGATGATTAGTAGCAGCCGCTTGCGGATCCCGGCATAGAAGAGCATTCCCAAAAGGGTCATCCCGGAAATGATGATGGCAGAAAGATGTTTGCCCGCCAAGATCAAGCCGAGGGTGACAATCGTCAGCACGGTCAAAGCAGGGAAGTTTAGGGGGAAATGAAAGAAACTCTTGGTAGCACGAAGCAGGTCGTTTTTCTTCTCGAGTACATTCGCAAAGAAAAAGACTAGGGCGATGCGCGCAAAGAAGGAGGGCTGGAAATTGATCGGTCCCAAACTCAATTGCCGGGTGGCGCCCTTGATAGTGGCTCCTTTGACCAGCACCCATATCAGCATGGCTATTGCGATATAGACCAAGAATGTGTTTGTAAAGCGTAATTTTTCCAGATTGAAGAAGTATAGGACGATGAGCATGGTCCCGACAGAGACGCCCAAGAACAGGATGTGCCGATAGAAATAGCCCATGGAGCTTTGCACCGAAGTGATATCGATCATCACAAGCACTCCGATGAGGCATAAGGCCAAGTAGCTAAAGAAGACTACTCGGTCAAAATCAATGATATAGGTGCTAAGCCTGTTCTTTTTCACGTTTTAGATCCCTAATTATCTTCTTGAAGCTCTCGCCACGATGTTCAAAATTCTTAAAGAGATCAAAGCTGGCACAAGCCGGACTAAGGACGACATTGTCCCCGATGGTGGATTCTTCAAGAGCGGTGCGAACACAGTCTTCAAAATCGTCAAAGAATGCAAGGGGCAGTTTGCCCAGCCACGCTTGGCGCATCTTGTCTTTGCTCTCGCCTACGATATAGGCTTTGATGGCGTGACGCTGCAAGGAGTCGGTGAGCAGGCCGTAGTCTTCGCCTTTGTCGGAGCCACCCAAGATGATGCGAATCGGGCGTTCAAAGGCTTCCAAAGCGCTCTTGCTGGAGTCTGTGTTGGTAGCCTTGGAGTCGTTGTAGAAGGACACTCCATTGATGCTTCCTACAAACTCCAATCTATGAGGTAGTGAGCGAAATGACTTACTAGCATGAAGGGCTGTCGATGCATCAAAGCCCAGAGCAATTACGCTTAGAGCTGCTGCCATGACGTTTAGCTGGTTGTGCATGCCCATCAGCTTGAGGTCATACACTGAGATCTCGGTGTCATGCACATGAAGGAACTTGCCCTTTCGGAATGCATCGGCATGATCGTTGTCTGAGGAAAAACTGAGCATCCGGGATCTGATCGCTCCCACTCTTTTGCTAATCTCACGAGAATCTTTGTAGATCACTGCGTAATCCTGCTCATTTTGATTGCTGAAGATCTTCATCTTGCTCTGACAGTAATCATCAAAATCCTTGTAGCGGTTAAGATGATCCGGAGTGAGATTGGTCAAGATGGCAATATGGGGGGCAAAATCACTGATGAGATCGAGCTGGAAACTGCTGATCTCCAAGACTACATAGTCTATTCCCGGCTTGTGGATCGGGAATGAGCAAAAGGCATCACCTATGTTGCCGGCAAGGATGCTCTTCTGCCCCAAGTTAGTAAGGATATGATGGATCAAGCTGGCAGTTGTGCTTTTGCCATTAGATCCGGTGATGGCGATGATCTTGCTATCCGGAGCCTTGATTTGATAGCCAAATTCAATCTCAGAGATCATCTTGATGCCATGAGCTTTGCCCTTCTCAATGATCGGGACATCCAGGGGGATGCCGGGGCTTACTATCCAGATCGGGCAGCTAAGAAGACGATCAGAATGACCACCAAATTCGCAGTCATAGATCCTACTCAGCTCATCAGCTTCGGCGATGGATTCCCTGCTTTGTTTTTCGCTTAAGAAGGCTCTGCCGCCCAGTTCACTGATCTTGGCGGCTGCAGATATCCCGCTGCGTGCCATGCCCAAAATTCCGTATTCGATGGATGGATCAAACATATAGTATTCCTTTTATCGAAGCTTGATGGTGCTAAGGCCGATAGCAACCAAGAGAATGGCAACGATGTAGAAGCGAGTTACGATCTTGGTCTCGTGTATGCCCCTTAGCTCATAATGATGATGGATCGGGGCACACAAGAAGACACGACGTCCCGCCCCATACTTGCGCTTTGTATATTTAAACCAGCTTCTTTGGATGATGACACTAAAGGTCTCATACACAAAGATAAAGCCGATGATAACCAGGAAGATCTGCTCCTTGAGCAGCACCGATATCACCGCCAAGATGCCACCCAAAGCCAGTGAGCCGGTGTCGCCCATAAATATCTGTGCGGGATAGCTATTATACCATAAAAAGCCGATCAAGGCTCCCATCATGGCAGAGATGAAGACAGTTAACTCACCGGCTGTGGCGATGAATTCCAGATTCAAGTAGTCAGCAGCAATGAAATTCCCCTTCAGATAGCTCATTATGCCGAGCCCAAGGGCAGTGAACGCCAAAGTGCCGGATGCGAGCCCATCGAGTCCATCAGTGAGATTCACCGCGTTTGAGCTGCCGGTAATCATAAAGACAACAAATGGAATGAAAAGCAGTCCCAGTTCAAGGTACATATCCTTAAAAAAGGGTATCTGCAGAGCAGTAATATGGTCGGAAGGCGAAGCGCTATAATAGATGGATAGAGTAAGGATCAGCGCGATCGAGATCTGTCCCCACAGTTTGTAACGAGGGATCAAGCCCTTCTTGGACTTCACAAAGTTCTTTAAATAGTCATCCAAAAAGCCCAAGATGCCGAGCCACAAAGTGCTCAGATACATCATGAGAATAGCGTAGTTGGTCAGTATGTTCCACAAAAGTGACGCCACCAACATTGCCACTAGGATGATTAGCCCGCCCATTGTGGGAGTTCCCGCTTTAATGCGGTGCTTCTCCGGCATGTCTTCGTCAATGCTTTCCACGGCAGCTTTTCGCTTTAGCATGCGGATAAAGCCGGGGCCAAAGATGAGAGTGAACAACAAAGCTGTTATAAATGCTCCGATCGAGCGAAATGTGACATAGCGAAACACATTGAAGACAATGGAGTAATCAGCAAGTGGATATAGAAGATGATATAGCATCAGATTTCTCCTCTTAGAATGGGCAGGATCTTGTCCAGTTCAATCCCATGGGATGCCTTGACCAGGATCACGGAATCATCCGGGACTCCGGGAAACTTGTGCAGAAGCTCATCTACGCTGTCATAGTGATGCGAATCTTGGTTTTGATAGAGCTTGCAGAGCTTGCCAACGGTGTAGAGTGTGTGCTCTCCGCTTTCCAAAAGGATGGTGCCGATCATCGTGTGATACATCTCAGCACTCTCACCAAGCTCCAACATATCTCCCAGAAACGCCACATGCGGGCGCTCTTTCTCATAGTCTTTCCAGAATTCTATTGCTGCCTGCATAGAGACGGGATTTGCATTGTAGCAATCTACAATCAGGGTCTTATTCCCGGAGACTTGGATCTGCATTCTCATGTCTATCTCTAGCTTCTTTTGAAGGCAATCATTGAGATCTTGAGGACTTAACCCAAATTCCATACACAGAGCCAGGCAAAATGCCGAGTTTATCACGTAGTGTAGGGCTGGATGGGGAATCCTAAAATGGTGGTCATTGAGCTGAAACTCTTGTGAATCCGGCTTGCTTATCAAATTATCGATTTTGTAGTCGGCAGTCTCAGAGAATCCAACACTTTTACCACGCTTTCTGTATGACTCAAAGCGAGGATCATCAGCCGGAAAGATGCGGTATCCCAGAGCACGATGGAAGAGCTCGGTCTTTTCTCTGAAGACACCATCCTCATCACCAAAATACTCAAGATGGGAAGGTCCGATATTGAGTATCATCCCGGCGTCGGGACTTATAGTATCTGCCAAATGAGCGATCTCGCCAAAGTGATTTGTGCCAATCTCAAATACCGCGTATCTATCTTTTGGTTCTACGCGGAGGATCGTCTTGCAGAGCCCGATGATGTTGTTTTCATTCCGCTGGGTCTTGATGGTCGGGGCTTTGCAGGATAGAAGATGGGCAAGAATCTCTTTGGTGCTGGTTTTGCCGGTTGATCCCGTCAATGCTATCTTACACAGATCAAAGATCTGCAGATATTTGCCCAAAGTCAAAGCCATCAAGCGAGTGGGATCTTCCGCCCTAATCAGCCGCTCATGCCGGGGCTGATCCGGTCGTCCGATGGCGATGTTATTCGGATCGGCTAAGACGCCCTTTATATAGCGATTGCCATCAAAGTTCTCCCCGGAGATGGCAAAGAATGCTGATCCGGACTTGATAGTCCTGCTATCGGTGGAGATATATCGGTAGCATTGTGGATCTTGGTTGCCCTCGATATTCGGTCCTTCTTGATTTAGCAGCCTCAGGATCAAGGGATCTAGAGGCAGGATTGGCTCATCATCGGCCTTGGGCGAGTTCCAGGCTTTTATAGCAGATTCTGCTTCGAGGACGTCATCAAAGAAGTGGCGATTCCCCCTTATCTCCTGATAGTTCTCGTGGCCTTTCCCACAGATGACTACGATATCTTCCTCACGGGCGAGGCGGATGGCAGCCTTGATCGCTTCTTTGCGATCTCTGATGATCCACCAGGGCAGATGTATCTCTGTGTCTTTGACAATGTCATAGATGATGCTCTCAGGGGATTCAAAGCGAGGATTGTCATCTGTAATGATGACCACATCGCTATTTCTTAGCGCTGCTTGCAGCATCAGCGGACGTTTTCCCTTGTCGCGATCCCCTCCGGCCCCAAAGACGGTGATGACCCGCCGCCGGGCAAGCTTTGCCAGGCTCTTTAGCACATTGCTGATGGCATCGGGGCTGTGAGCATAGTCCACATAGATCCCAATGCCCAGATCATTCTTCACCGGCTGAATTCTGCCGGGAGGCGCTTTGAGAGATGCACATAGCAGGGGCAGCTGCTGAGTTGTGGTACCGCCGTGTAAGATGACCGCAAGCGCCAAAGCCAAGTTGTCTATGTTAAAATCCCCGATTAGCGGGCTTTCTATGCTTATTGTTTGATCAGAATCTGAGATCACAAGATCAAATCTCGCTCCGTCCAAACTTGTATTGGGGCTTTGGATTTTCAGATCTGCCGGAATATGGTGTCCGATCGCAATTGGATGAGAGCCTTTTGCCAAGAGACGATCATAGATGATCCTGCCATGAGCATCATCGGTGTTTACAAAGCATTTCATAGCACTATCTGCGGCTCTCTCAAAGAGGCTGTATTTCACTTCAAAATAGTCATCCATACTACGGTGAAAATCCAGATGATCACGGCTGAGATTTGTAAAAACATTAAAGTCAAAATCTATCCCATATACTCTATGAAGAGCGAGGGCATGGGACGAGACTTCCATGACCACATGGCTTACGCCTGCCTCTATCATCTGCACCAAGATCTCATTGAGTTGCAGGATATCCGGGGTCGTGTGTTTTGTGGGATAATCCCGTCTGAGGATTTTATAGCCCAGAGTCCCGATCCAAGCTGCATTGAGACCTTGATTTATAAGCATCTGATAGATCATCAAGGAGCAGGTTGTTTTCCCGTTTGTACCCGTGATGCCATATAGCTTGAGCTTGGAGCCGGGATCATCATAAAAGATCTTTGCATACAGCGCTGCGGCTTTGCGGCTGTCTTTGACGCGAATATCCACGCCATTATATTCTCCGATGCATATACCGGCTCCGGATTTTCGAGCTTGGTCTAAAAAGGAATGTCCATCAAAATTCTCACCTTTGATGGCGATGAACGCGTCCCCGGTCGAAATCTCTCTATTATCAGTGACAGGGCGGGGAAGAGGCGCATCCGCATCAGATACGGCTATGCGGTGCTCAAGCAAGATATCATGCTCTTTAAAAATCGAGATTATAGCTCTCATAATGATGCCTCCAATACACATACGCTTTCACTGCTGATTCTGGATCCCGGCAACAAAGACTGCTTGCGCACAATGCCGGAGCCCAAGATACGAATCGGGACACCCTGCTCGGACGCCGTCTGCATCGCTTTGCGCAGGGTCATTCCC
>CALGPA010000140.1 GCA_937960795.1 uncultured bacterium
AGGCGGAAGTGCGATGGATATCTCCCGGGCGCACTTTTTTGGAAAGCATCGCCGGGATTCGGGCTCTGCCTTTCTCCATGTCGCTGCCATCACCGATGAGCACCAGTCCCGCTTCCAGGCTATGGATCCGGTGGGTCGCCATGTGACCAAAGATTCCCTCGATGGCGATCGAACGGATAGCGGCTTTGATGTGATAATCGTCCTTTTTATGGATAGCATCCAAAACCTTATCAATAAAAGGAGTAGCGATCTGGATGCTGAGAAATTCATGACTATCTCTGGCGATCGTCATACCCAGATCATGCATCAAGGATGCCATGATCACCCCGACCAAGGCGTCATCCGCGCTGCCCACATTTTCCTTTTCGAGATGCATCTTGATCCCTGCCTCATTGAGCAGCTTAAACATTGTGATCGTGTTTAACGTAGCCTTGCGCATGTGCACCGGCCCATGGTCGTTGAAGCCCAGCCTTTTGATCGATACAATGTTTGCATATTCCTGCAGGGCTTGGATCTGCGGATCTTCAAAGAGCAGCTGGGCTGTTTTCAGAGCTTTGCCGTCCAAAAGATCCAAGATCTTCTTTTCTAACTGTATTTGTTTCACTGATTTATTCATTTTAAAATCTCCTTTAGAAGCGATGCTTAAGGCGCATCACCAAGCTCGTCCCGGAGGCAACCACGGCGATGGCGATCGAGATGGTCCCGGCGATCATAAGAGTTTCGAAGATCAAGCTTGAAGCCAGAGCCGTCTCAGAACCGATGTATGCCCGCATCGCATGATACATGGTGCGCCCGGGTACCAAGGGGATGATCACGCAGATCACAAAGACTGATACAGGTGTCTTCACCAGGCGGGCGACCACTTCTGAATATATGCATACCAAGATAATCGCCAAGAAGACTGAAAGCAAGACCGAGTCCGTATAATGCAAAAGAATCAAATAACTAGCGCGACAGATCCCGCCGCCCAAGCCCGTGAGCAGGACGCGCCATCCTCGGAGATTGCTGCGCATGGAAAAACCCAATATCGCCAAAAATGCGAAGCAAAACTGCCAAAAAGTGTTGATATCCCAAGGCGTATTCATCCGATCAATATCTCCCAAAGCTTGAGCATCGCACCACTGCCTGCCACGATTCCGACCGTTATGATGAGAGCTTCGACCCCTCGTGCCGTTCCTGCCACCAGATCTCCGCTCATGGTGTCGCGGATGGCGTTTGTGATCGATAGTCCCGGCACCAAGATCATGATCCCTCCGATGATGATCGTATCGAGATTTATCGATTCAAAGCCCATCTGCATACTTTTGGAGAGGATCACGATGATCGACGCGGCGATGGCATTGAGCAAGAAGTTATTGACCGGCAAAAGCGAGATGTATTTGAGGCTAGCGCTCACCAAAAAACCAACCACCATCGCCAAGGCAAATTCCAAAGCAGTTCCGCCAAAAAGCAGGCAGAAGAATCCACTGGTCATGGCTCCACAAAGATTTGTCACAAAAGTGGGATACGGCTTTTGAGTGTCGATCCGCTGTAGTTCCTGGTGAAAGTACTCATATCTGCTCATATGTGGCGGACATGCAGCGCAATTGTCTTCATACAAGCAGTTTACCACCCGGGTAAGCTCAGTGATCTTGCCCAGATCAATCCGGCGCTGTTCCACTCGGCGGATGCTCGTACTCAGCTCGTTATCCCCATCCCCGATGCTCAGGAAAATCCCGGTGGGCGTCACAAAAGACTCGACTTCATCAAAGCCAAAGCCCACGCAGACCTTATACATCACGAGTTCGACCCGATTTGTCGCGCCACCGCTTTCTAGGATAATGCTCCCGGCTTTAAGCGCCAATCTACTACATCTCTTCAGCGATATCTCCGGCATCAATCCTCCCGCCGAATCTTGCCAAGAATCTCATCCGGCATGCCCAATATCGCGGCAATCTTCAAAGCATCCAAAGGAGGCGTCTGCCCCTCATCCAAATTGATCAGGCTATAATCCATCGCCTGAGCCAGAGCTTTGAGATTTGCGCTCAGATCATCATCTGCTTTTTGGGCAAAACTCTTGTCGATTCCTTTTATCTGGTATTTACGCGCCTTTGCCAGCCGAGTCGGCGCGCTAAAATGAGTGGCGGCGATCGTCGTGTGCTGGCTTTCTGCCAGATGCTCGATCACGGCTGTGGCCAAGGCTTCACCCTCGTGGGGATTGGTGCCTTTGGCAAATTCGTCCAAGAGAAACAGCCCCCGCCCCGGCCTCTTGAGGGCACTGCAAAAAGCCACAACTTCTGCGCCGAAAGATGAAAGACTATCGGTCTCTCCGGCGTGGTTGTAATATACAAAATCAAAGAGGGGAAGCTCGGCAGTCTCAGCGGGGAGAGGGATGCCCAATCTGAGCATAGTCGCGCATTGGGCAAGGCTTTTGAGGATGCTGGTCTTGCCGCCCATATTGGGTCCGATGATGAGATTTGCCGATGTGCCAAATGCGATATCCAAGCTCTGATAATCCCTGCCGGCCGCCTCAAGCGCAAGCTGTAAGGGCAGATTCCGCAGTTTTTGGATCCGAATCTCAGGTTTTATAATGGGAATCACACAATCATACTCTTTGGCAAAGCGAGCTAAGCTATAGTCCCAAGCCAATTCACGAAAGGCTTCTATCGCCCTTGACAGCAGTGCATTTTGCTCTACAATCTGTCTAGATAGCCGGCTGAGGATCTGTTCTTCTTCTTGCGAAATCTTAAGGTTGACCCCAGCGAGCTCGCTCTTGAGATGCAGCCCTTCATCACTATCTGCCAAGATGAAGTGCAGATTGGCGATGCTTTCGCGTTGCAGCGCAAAGTATGGACTCTGACTTATGAGTTTGATCTTAGCTGTTTCGCCACGGGAGAGCACAAATTCTTCCTTGAGACCCCCGATGCCAAGCTTTTCTTTGGCCTCATTCAGATAGCTGTTGCGGGCGTGCTTGAGCCTTAGGGCAAGAGAGTTTCGCGCTGCATCCAGAGTCGATAGTGCCTCACTATAGGCAGGTGACAGGCGGAAGGAGGGGATCTCATTTTTCTCGGGATCCAAAAGCGCAAACAGCTCGCTGAGATCGGGCAGATCATACTGAGTAATCCCTTCCTGAAGACAATAGCCGCGCAAGGCCTGATAATGCCAGATAAAGTGCTTGAGTTCAAATAATTCGTGAAGAGCAAAGTCGCCAGCGGCATAGCTTGATGCCTTGATCTCACAGATCGGGGAAAGCAGGCTTTCCCACTTTGTATGATGCTTGTTTCTCAGCAACTTAAGCAGCAGCCCTCGCCGCTCATAGGCAGAGAGCAGCTCTGCCGTGGAAAGACGTTCCCGGCCTAGCTTATGCCGCTTGATGGATGCGATAAAATCCGATGGCGGATCCAGCAGAGCAAAAATCTTGTCCAAGCCCCAAAGCCGACTCTCAAGTTTTGTCATATTTTCCTCATTTTTATGATTCTCATTTTTTTGGGATCGACCATTGATGTCAATGAAATTGTCCATAGCCGGATTTTACGGATCCGATCCCTGGGTTTCTCATCAGTCAATAAAAGGGGCATTTTGGGAAATGTGGCGCTTTTTTGCATTCCTAAGTGCTTGCAAAATATGGGTTCCTCATGCCTCCCTCACCGGTCGCTCACCGGTCGAGCGTGCAAGCGGTGAGAAAATAAGGACTTAGAGAGTTCGTAGTTCTTAGTTCGTAGTTGGCGCGGCAAATCGAATCTACAATCTACGA
>CALGPA010000141.1 GCA_937960795.1 uncultured bacterium
CTAAGAACTACGAACTAAGAACTCTCTAAGTCCTTATTTTCTCACCGCTTGCACGTTCGACCGGTGAGCGACCGGTGAGGGGGGCATGAGATGCCCATAATTTTCAATCACTTAGGAGGCTACCGTGGGACAATATCAGTCACCCAAACCCACTAGATCAGCACAGATCAGAATGAGCATTTCAAGAAAAAAGGGCTGCAAAAAGCAGCCCTTTTGATCTAAACTGGGGGATCTGATTAGTAACCGGTAGTTTGAGTCACCAGGTTGTTCAGCACGGATATTCTATTGTTGATATCTGCCAAGGTTTCCGGTTCTGTGGTCAATGAACGAGCGGTGGTGAGCTGTTGCACTGCACTACGGAAATGGGCATTTGCCGAATTTCTGGCGGCATCACGTTCCCTGGAGAGGTTGGTAGCTTCTCTACCGACAGCTTCAGAAGCGCGTCTTTCCAGATCAGCAAAGCGGTTGTAATCATTAGTTCCGCGAGATTGGCTAATCGTGCCAAGAATCACGTAGGGTTGATACAAGCTGGGATCTCTCTGGATAGTCTCGTTTGCGTTTCTTTCGGCCAATGTATTGTTATTTTGAGCGAGATAGATGCTGGCGAGATTCAGGTATGCCATGGGATTTTCAGGATCGATTTGGATCAGGCGATTCATGGCGTCGACCGCTTTGTTGAAGTTCTGAGTCTTGACTGCCGGGTCCGTCGCTTCGGTAGCTTGGCTTCTATAGAGGCTGACTACGTTTAAGTAGGCTTGGATATTGCTTGGATTGTTTTCGATCAGTCCTTCATAGCGAGAGATGGCTTGGTCCATACGTCCGGCACGTTGATATGAGAGCGCCAGTCTTCTGGAGATGAGATCATTCTCAGGGAAGCTGTCATAGGCACTTTCCAGATAAGGAATTGCATCAGCAAACTGCTGTTGATCATAGAGCAAGAATGCCAAGCGAGTTTTAACCAAGGGATTGTCCTCATCGATCTCAAGAGCGTTTTCAAAGGACTCTCTGGCTTTGTTCATCTGCTCAGCTTCGGCATAGAGGTTTCCGATGGCGAGCCATAACTCCGCATCCTCATTTTGGGAAGCGATTCTTTCCATGACACCGATCCGTTTGAGATTCTCACCTGACTTTTCAAACATTTCGTTCATAAGAACCAAGGTTTGATTGTGCTGAGGTTCCAAATCAAGGGCTTTGTTAAAGTTTTCTTCAGCTAGGGCATAACGATCTGTGCGGTAGTATGTGGCGCCGAGATAGTAATATGCTTCCGCGCGGTCGGGATCTAGGCCGACTGCTGTGGTGAGCTGTCTTTCAGCTTCAGCATAGTTTCCGGCAGCATAGAAGTTTGTAGCAAAGTTATAGATCTTATCAACCTCAGTCGAGATGAATCTATCCAGCTCAGTCATCATTGATTTGTCAAGGGCTTCCCAGCGAGCTTCCTTGAGATTTGGAACGTTGAAGTTCACTTGGCGCAATTCACCGGTGAGAGTGCTGTAAAAGGTCATTGCAATAGCAAAAAGGTCAGCACGAAGTGAGGAGATATTGCCGCTGATGACGACGTCTGCATTTAGCTCATCAGCTACTTCTTTGAGCTCATCGAGATCCATGTCATCGACATCGCGAATGCCAAGCATATTGAATTCGGATGCGACATGTTCCATATTCATTAGGGTAAATTGGGGGTATTTGGAAAAAGCATATCCCAGATCACGAACTTCGAGAATCTTGCGGATGTTTCTGCTACGAGCATCCATGGTTTTGAGCGGCAAGATCGCTACGTCGGTGGGCACTCCGGTGAATTCTTCAATCGCTTCTGTAGGTTGTGGCAAGCCAGTATTTACTGAGCATGCTGCAATTAACAGCATGGCTATCATGGCTATCAGCAACAATCTGTTCATTAGATCCTCCAGGGTCTGAATATCATTTTTATATTTCTTTACAAGATTTTTGGTTTGCTCTATCTGTCAAGAAAAAGCTTAGTATTGAGCCGATGCTGAGCATCCATGCCTAGATCCGAGGACACAAAGCTGAAGTGAGTTCCGTGGCCTGATAGCGATCGAGAGTGAGGATGATGATCAGCTGTTTTGGCTGCCAGAGACAGTAAGGCAGATCAATCTTTTGGGGCTCTGACGCTGAGGACAGAACCGCTGTGGAGATTCACGATCTCGCCCATGGGTTTTCTGATGATCAAAGCACCATGCAGGTCAATCCCCAAGATCTCAGCTTCAAAAGGTGTGGTGCCGACATCGATGATCGCAAGATGATTTCTGCCAAAAAGATGCTCATTGCAATAGGTGATGTATGAAATGCTGTGAGAAAGCTGTTTTTTCCTGCCTTCGATGGCATTGATGAGATTGTGGCAAAGCTGTTCATTGGCGATCTGCGCATCCAAGATGCTTTTCAGCCCGATAGCGCCAAATTTACCAAGCTCAGAATCAATGTCATTGTTTGTATTGATCCCGATTCCGATGATGTATCTACCGGGTTGATGCTTGCAGAGAATGCCGCCCAACTTGTGACCATCATACATAATATCGTTTGTCCACTTGATCTCAAGCTTGTCCTCCAGAGGAGCAAAGAGGCGGATCAACTCTTTGTGAATACAGTGACCGACATAGAGAGCAAAAGATGGGACTACATCATAGGAGATGAGATCAAAAGTAAACCACAATCCACCCTTGGGAGACAGCCATTTCCTGTCTATCCGTCCCATACCATCTTCCTGGGTAGCAGCACATACACAGAGCATTCCTTTGGTATACTCCTGCAGGCGTTTGTATTCCGCCATTGTGCTGTCAAGCTCGTCATAGAAAAAATAGGATCTTTCTTCCACTACTCAATGAACATAGCATCGCCATAACTAAAGAAACGATAGCGCTCAGTTACAGCTTTTGCATATGCCTCCATTATAAATTCATAGCCCGCAAATGCCGAGATCATCATCAACAGAGTAGATTCCGGCAAATGAAAATTTGTGATCATGGCGTCCGGAACACCAAACCTATAACCCGGATATATAAAGATCTCCGTCCAGCGATTTCCGTCAAGCAATTTGTTGCTATCCCAGAAGCTTTCCAGGGCTCTCACGGATGTCGTTCCGATGGCAATAACTCTTCTCCCCTCACGTTTGGCCTTATTTACAGCCTCAGCAGTGCTTGTGGAAATCTCGACACACTCACTATGCATTGTATGCTCGGAAATATTATCTACTTTCACCGGTCTGAAGGTGCCGATGCCGACATGAAGGGTGACTTCGGCGAATAAAACTCCTCTTTTCTTTAGCTTCTCTATCAAATCTGAGCTAAAATGAAGACCCGCCGTAGGTGCGGCTACTGAGCCATTTTGCGTGGCATAGACTGTTTGATAGCGATTGCGGTCGCTGAGCTCATCCGGTCTGTCTATATAAGGGGGAAGTGGAATGTGTCCGACGCGCTCTATCTCTTGCCAAAAATCACCCATCCACTCCAGATTAATGATTCGCATACCATCGTCATCATCTGGATAGACAAAGCCCCTGAGATTGTCTGAAAAACTAAGCCATTGAGGTCTCTTGATGCGCTTTGCGGGATGCAACAGGCATTTCCATTGCTTCTCATTTGACGTAGGATGAAGCAGTAGCACCTCTATCTTGGTGCCATTGTCTTTGAAGCCAAACAGTCTGGCTGGAAAGACACGACTATTGTTTAGCACCAGGAGGTCACCCGGGATAAGCAGATCAGCAAGATCCCCAAAACTGCGGTGGAGGATCTCACCACTCTTCCGACACAGATGCATCAAACGAGATTCATCCCGATTTGGCAGAGGATATTGGGCGATCAGATCTTCAGGCAGATCGTAATAATATGCCTCTTTCAACAGAAGGTCTTTGGTCATTATCTAAGTTTCAGGGGAACCTTTTCTGCGCTTACCAAGGTCGCTGTGAAGCTGCCAAAGCTTACCTTGCTCTCCAGCTTCAGCGGGATCTTGTACTCATCATTCGTCACCCAGATATATATGTTTCCGGTCTGTTTGAAGATGGCTTCGCCTTGCAATTGGGGTTCGATGACAAGGCATTCCACATCGCCAAAGATGCTCTTGATCCGTTCGGCTCGATGAACCAAGACTTCGGTGGGCATATTCCTGCCATCAGCAGTGATATTTACCTGAACGCTCTCGCCTACCACTAAATCTTGATTGCGCACCCAATAGAAGGCGCTGAGGATGTCTTGAGAATCTATTGGCATGTCCATCTCAGAATTGTTGAAGCGACTCTCTCCAAATGACCATCTCTGATATGTGGTCTTCCCACGGGGATGATCGTAGATATGGACGCGATGTTGACGATAGCGTCCTTCCTGCAGATTCTTGGCAAATTTGTATGGCAGGAGGGATTCTTTGTCCCACCAGGATTCTACACGATCGCGGACACGGAAGAACTTATCGAAGAACGAGTGAGTTCGAGCATTTGTGCTCAGATACCATACGGGCGCTCCTTGATAGACCGAGGTTCGAGCTTCGAGGGTGGCCTCAGCCGCGCTGATGATGCCGTATTTCACATTGAATGTCAGCTTTTCTCCATCCATAAAGGCTTGGGCATGTAGGCTTGCTGCTATGAGCAGTAGTAGAATCAGGGTCGTGCGTTTCATAATTTTCCTCCGGTCAGGAAGATCTCTTCTCCGCAGATGGTTCTTACATCTGCCGAGATTAGAAAATCTGCCACTTGTTTGATCTCGGCTCTTGAGACAAGCTTTTCTGAAGCCGAGTCAGCTTTGTGTTTTGCAAAATATGCTTTCCGAAATTCCAGATAGGATCCGCGAAAATCCTCTTCCAGCACAGTATCAACAGGGCCTGGAGCAATGCAATTGACCAGGACATTATGCTTGGCATTCTCAAGCGCAGCACTCTTTGCAAGATTTGCGATTGCAGCCTTTGAAGCAGCATATGCAGAACCATTTGCCAGCCCGCTGCGGGTCACATCTGAGCTGAAGAGTACTATTCTGCCAAAACTCTGTTTTCTCATCCTGGGGAGCATCACTCTTAGGAGATTGTAGCAGGGATAAAAGTTCTCGTCAAAGACTTTCTTAAAAACTTCGGGATCAGTGTCCGCCAAAGCTTGAGCATCTTCACTGCGGATGGCGGCACAATGGATCATGGAACCAATCTCACTCTTTATACTAGTCATGAGCTTGTTTACCTGCACAAAATCTCTGAGGTCTACACAGTGCTTTTCGGAAGCCATGCTTTTTATGCGTTGGGTCTTTTCATGATACAAAAGAATCAGCTCATAGCCTTCCTTCTCATATTGGTCGGCCAAAAAACTGCCAATCTGGGAATTGGCTCCTGAAATCAATATCTTCTTCATATACTCCTAACCGCATCAATGATATGGTGTGACAAATCAAACTTGTCCCCTTCGAGCTTCATCAGCTCTCCGGATTTATCAATAAGACTAATGGAGTTTGTATCTTTCCCGGCATTATCCAAGTGATTGGCTATTATCAAGTCGAGATTCTTTTTGCATAGCTTCGTTTTGGCATGTTCAAGCAAGTCATCTGTCTCTGCAGCAAAACCGATTAGGAGCTGATGCGCCGGTTTGACACGCCCCAGCTCATACAATATATCAGGAGTTGCGGTCAATTTGAGGCTCAGATCACTACCTTTCTTGATCTTATGGCTATGCTGAATTGCCGGCTTGTAGTCCGACACCGCTGCACACTTGAAGATCCAATCCATCTGCGCTGCACGACAAAGCACGGCATCATGCATCTGCTCGACAGTCGGCGCATAAACTGCCTCGCTCAGATAATAGGGAATCTCTTCTGAAACTGCACCATAGACCAAGCTCACCTCAGCTCCCCTGATCGCCAATGCCCTAGCCAGAGCTATTCCCATCTTCCCTGAGGACTTGTTTGTGATCATCCTCATGGGATCTATCTGCTCGACAGTGGCCCCGGCTGTGACCATAACTTTCTTGCCGACAAGATCCCTTGACTTCACAAGATAGCTGCGAATGGCATAGATAATCTCGGTGTTTGGAGGATATTTGCCCTTCCCCTCATAAGCACAAGCAAGCATGCCGACAACGGGCTCCATGAGATGATGTCCACGCTGCCGTAACTGATCCATATTGGCTTGAGTGACGGGATTGTGATACATGTTTACATTCATCGCGGGGATCCACAAGATGGGCTTGGTGTGCGCCAAAAGAGTCGCCGTCAAGAGATTGTCTGCAAGTCCATTTGCAGCCTTGGCAATCGTATTTGCGGTAGCCGGTGCTACGACCATCAAATCAGCCCAATCCGCAAGGCTAATGTGCGGTATGGGGTCATTGTCCTCCCAAAAAGATACATGCGTCGAAGAATGTGTGATAGCTTCAAAATTGACCCGGCTGACAAAATGTAAAGCATCTTCTGTCAGGATGGTCTTGACCTGATAGCCTGCCTTATATAGCTGACTGGCAAGATCAATTGCCTTATATGCCGCAATCCCACCCGTGACGCAAAGAAGAATCTTTTGATTCTGCATCAGAACTTCACCGATAGCTTTAACATTGGGGCTTTATCCACGATGTCCACCGACAAGTCGCTACGCCGCTGTTGGGAGTGATAGCGCAAGACGTCAATGCCGCTGACTAAGTGATTGAGGATGATTACTCCCACGACGAGCTTCCCGTAGGACTGAAGATCCTGTGAGTCGTTTCTCAGACGGTTGTACTCAGCTCGGCTTGCTGCGCTGTCCCAAGACCAATATTGATCATCTCCGTATGCGTGTTCATCGATGTAGAGCTGTTGCGCTTCCGGATCATCAGGGAACAAGCTAAGAGCATCTCGGCGAATAGTCGCATTGTAGCCATCAGCGTCAAATCCGCTGCTTTGATATACTCCTAGGTTCTTTAGAAAACTGCTATCATAATCTGCGGGATACAGCTGCGCGTGTTTCAGAGCGTATGTATAAGATTCTTCCATGAGATTGTCACTCTCGCGCGACAGATAGAGAGACGTCCCGATAAGAGCCGCTTCTGCTGCCAGCATTGCATATCCATAGCTATTGCCATTTGTGATCTGCGTGTACCCCGGCACAGCTAACGAAAACAGGAAGTCCTTGCCCTGAGCACACAATGATCCTGCCATGAGCAAGACCAATACCAGAATCATATATTTCTTGATGCTCATCTAAAACCTCATTTGATAATTGATCGTCATACCATCCAAGCCCATGGGCGCTGCATATACTGTCATGTCGCGAGTTATAAGCGCCGTGTCAACCATGCTTATGGCACGATTTAGCAGCAAGATCCCCAGTGCTAGATTGTGGTTTATCGAGAGCTTCTGATGCTTCCGGCGTATCTCGCGGTAGTTCCTAAAGTGCATTTCGGATTGCCATTCCCAGGATTCATCGCCGCTATATGTGTTTGCAGCCATGTAATCATGATATGCCTGCTCATCGTTGAGATAGATAAAGAAGTAGTTCCGAGCCTGCATGTCTTGGAAGTCGTTAAACTCATCGCTACTAACATAGTTTTGTACTACCTGATAGTGTCGATCAGGCATTCCAAGCGGCACTCCTGCGTAATGATGGGCATAGTTCATGTAGGAATCTTTTTGAAGATCCATGTCGCTGCCTGTCTTTAAAAAACCATATCCCGCTAGAATCTCCGAACTCAATAGAGCAAGGCCACGATTTGTCTTGCCTAGGGCAAGCTCTCCACTACCCGGCACCAAGGCACTCATCCCGATGTAAAGCAATCTTGACTGAGCACTTAATCCCATAACAGACATGGTCAAAACAAAGAGAAGCAGCAGTGAACGAAGATGGCGGCACAACATCAAAAACTCCAGTTAAATCCAATACTAGGTGTCACATAGTTGCCTCGCACAGCAGTGTAATAATGCATCCTGATCCCGGAATCAGCTATTGCGCCACGATTGACCTTGTTTGCGACCCTGACTGCATCCAGCGCTGAGGCAACATGGTTGAAGGCAAGACCAAATGTATATAGATGCGCTTTGGCATATTCATCCTTAGCTTCGTTTCTCATCTCCACATATCTCTTACGCATAGCTGAGGACGCATGGCTATTGTTTTCAATGGGGATGCCTGTGCTATAGCCCAAAGAGGGATCGTCCCAAAGCGGATAGTTCCCGCGCCAAGTCCATCCCGGATCAGCGGGTTCTACATCATATCCTCCCGGATACCAAATGGGATTTTGACTATCACCGTGTTCATCTGCGGCAAAGTGGAAATACCAATCCGCCCATCCAAACACATAATGCGGATACTTGCCAATATCCTCATAAAAGTGCTGCGTATTCTCATCTTCCAAGCGAAAATAGCTTGCTTCGTAGATGTCCACGGGATTGAGGTTCATGAGGATATTCTGCACCTGACGCTGTCGTTCTCTATCATATCTGATGGTCTCAATCTGAGTGCCGTCTCCCAGAGTATAGGTGATCGTCTCTTGATTGGCATAGCGCTCAAAGTCTTTGGTCTTGTCATCGCCTTTGTTCTGATGAATCACGATCCCGGCGATCATCCCAATCTCAATGATCGGGAATATATAGGCTGTAAGGGCGGATTTGTTTGCATAAAACTGCCCTGCTCCCGGAACAAGGGCTGACATCACCATTGCCAGGCGTGCATCCTTTCTCGCATAGTTTACCTTGATGAAATCTGGATCCATTTCTTCTTCTTGAGGGCGTGCCTCATCCTCCCAGATCCAATCATCAATACCTTGTGCCATGAGGCTGCCTACTATCACTAGCAGCAAAAGGCATAACACACTTTTTCTCATAATATAACCAACCTTACTTTTCAATGGCAAACTTAATCGTCTTCTTTGCATGCCAGTTCTTGATATAAGCGATGTAGACACCAGTGCTGAATTTAGCAGAATCCAGCTCGATATCTTCAATCAGTCCGTTCTGCAAGTTCTTTCTTTCGAAGACTTTCTTGCCGGATACATCATAGATATACACATCTATGGGGCTAAATGCTCGTTCTATGCGTAGCCTAAAGACCCCTGATTTCACCGGATTGGGATAGACATAGGCGTTTATCCGCGAAGGGGAAGGAGTGCTTTCACCGAGGTCTTCAGGAACAAAGACCGATCCGCCGGCTCCGTTTCTTGCCCCGGACCAAAGTATTGGATTCTCGTCAAAGCCCAGTGAGTGGATATAGACGCTGCTTCCTGAGGCACTATGCTGAGAATTGTACCACAGGAGTTGCGAATTTGCCTCGTCGAAACATAGATAATCGTTGAAGCTCTTCCCATCGCTGCTTTTCTCAGCATTAAACAAGAGTGAATACTCCTGCGCCGGCTCTCCTGATTCCCAAAGCGCCACAAAGCCTTGAGACTCGACCGGGAAGAAGATCACCCGCTGATGGGGGCTAATCAATATCGATCTAGGATGCATATGCGGCATAGCCTCAAGAGAGTTTAGATATCTGGGAAATCCTCGCTTTATGTGGCCGTTGTGCCCCAAGATGTAAGCCCGATCGCCCAAAGCAAAGAAGATCCTGACGCCGGTGTCATCATAGAAAAAGGCACCCATCTGAGTCGGCAAAAACGCACTATCGTTTGTAAAGATCTTCCTCAGTTCATAATTCTGATATCGATATAGATTGCCGGAATCTGCAAAGAAGTACATAGTCCTAGCGTGATCGTTTATGATGATCGGCTCATAGTCCCCAATGCTCTCCGGTACTGATACATGGTCGATTACTTCGAGGTTTCCTCTATCCAGGACATATAGATCATTGTCTTCAAGCACCAGGATCAGATCATCATCCCCGGCTATTGTCCTGATTGACGCAAAGCCGCAACTAGCCCGCACCTGATGATCTTGCAGATGATAAAGCGCTGTCCTGCTGTGAACATAGAGATCATTCCCCAGAGGCATTGGTGAGAATATGGAGTCCGCAAAGGAGATGGACAAAGTATTGATATCAATATTGGCAAAATCCATGAAGTAAAGGCTACTGCCTTTGACTCCAACGAGCTCACGATATCCGTCCCCATTGTTATCAACCGCTACCAAAGGAAAGTCAAAGGCCGCCTCTTCAAGATCAGAAGAGCCCATGAGATCCTGCCACTCATCATTCATATAGCTATAAAGCGTCATCCCCGAAGGGTCATAAAAAGGCAGGGATATCTCGCTGAAATCTGTGTTGACCGGAGGAGCCGGACGGAGCGCGGAACTGTGCTGTGCTGAGAAGACTTCCTCAAAAAAGCCGGCTCTGAGGGTGAAGCTCATAACAGCATCGGGTGAGGAGATATCATCCATATAATACAGGCTGCCAATGCCATTTCTGGCCAGCATCGCCGGTTTTGTGTGCGCGCTCAGTGTCGGACGCCAATCCTGAAAAGACCAATTTACAAACAGTCCATCAGCATCTAAGATGGGTTTGTATCCGTGAAAATACTCATAGGCTGTGCCTGTCCAATACATGGAATACGGCTCTCCCAAGTCTCTAAGGCCATCCGCTTCCAAGACACTCACACCGGGGCGATTGAAGTTTGTGTTTACAGTATTGTTATCAAAATTGGATCTAAAACTCCCATCCGAGAGGAAGCTTCCTTCTTCGAAGATTTGCTTTTCATCCACATGCCAGATCAAGAGCCCCCCTCCCTCGACAGAACCATCGGCTCGCATAAAGGAGGGAAGTAGATAGTCATATTCATAGCTGGGAGTGTTTGTGGGATCTGAGCTTGGAGTCGGATACATCACGACTCTCCCATCCAAAGCACCATATACAGCAGTAAAGCCATCGCCATCGGGATCCACACTACGATTTTCGATGAGAAAATACTCATGATCATTGATGGGAAACTTGATGATGCTGGGCTTGATCGAAGTGCTCTGCCTATGGCTGCTGGCAGCTATCTCTATGGCTGTGTTGGGCGCAAACTCCGTGATGTCCTTCATCAAGCCACGAGAGCGAAAATCACTCTCAAAGAGCAGTGCTCTGGAAAACGCACCCGGCAATGATGGAAGGATGCCCTGAACATAGACCAAGTCGCCATTATCCAGCTCATCAACCAATACTCCGGAACCACCGCTATCCATGATATCAAAGGCGCCGACCATCGGATAGAAGTTTCTCGTGTTATAAAGATCCACCAAGCCCAAAGAATGACCAAATTCGTGAAAAAGCACCGCGTTCAATGCCCCATATCCGGAATGGATTGTCAGCCCATCTTGATAGACGATCTCAAAGTCTTGAGAGATGGTTGCCGGCACATTGCAGGCATGGAAGATCTCGGTCTGTCCTTCATCAACTATAGCTTGCTTGCCTTCGCCGACCCTGATAAAGAAAGACGGAAGATCAGAGGGGCTATTTCCAAAAACGTCGTGCTGCCAATCTGAACCGGCATGGATGATCATATAGTGTTCATATGAGCCAAAGTCTATCTGGGGATCATCCCTATCGGCAGTCTCAAAAGCTTCCTTAAAATACTCTTCCATTTTTTGCACAAAAACATCCGAGGGAGCATTGGGGGGATTGTAGTAGGACATATGATGCTGGAGGGTATACGCCGGTTTGTCCTTGGGCCAGACATCATATTCCAGATCGTAGGATCCGGCAGAAACTGCTAGGTAATAGTAGCGCATAGCCTCGAGATTTGCTTCGAAATACTCTCGATCATGGGGAGGAGCACCGATGGAATAGACGTAATCCGGATCGGGTTCAAGAAGGAACTTACCATTCCCGGTAGTGAGTGGATCATCCTCAATCTCTTCCTGAAAATCCACCAATATCACGAGTAGTTTCTGATAATCGGCTTTTTGGGCACTTCTTTGCTGTGGTGCTATGGCCTGTCTTAGAAGCTCCGTGTGCGGATGCTTTCTTATCTTCAGATGCTCAGATGAAGGGCTTAGCTGCATCTTCTGAGCAAAGACCCGGCTGGCAAAAAGTAGCAGCAACAGCAGCAAGATATAGCGCATGAGATCTTGCCGCTTGGGGATTGCCGGGCTAAGGATCCTATTCATAATGACTCCTGTACGGGAGGCATATCATATTGATCTGCCTCCCCACAACACAAAGAACGACGGCTAGTATTCAAAGCCGATTGAAAATACTTTATTATAATCCACAAGTTCCCCGGCGGGAACCATCGAGAAATCAGCTGAAAGCTTGTAGCGATCACTAAATGAATAATTGATGCCGACTCCAAAACTGGGGCCGGTAACACTGCCGGCTTTATCATAAAAATATCCGCCACGAAGAGCAATAAGCTGCATGTAGGTATACTCAGCACCCACGCCATAGATTGTCTCATCCATATATTCCCAACCTGAGATAAAGCGTTTGAAGAGGGGATCTTCATTGGCAAGCATCTTGCTGGCTTCAGCAGATAGGATCAAACCATTTAGCGGATTGTCAAACACAGTGTATGCTGCTCCCAGACGCACATTCATCGGAGAGGGATCTTTTTGCTCTTGATCCACGAAGGTGACGTCGGGACCAAGATTTTGAAGCACTAATGCCAGATCCAGGCCGGATACATTTCCCACGTCTTTATAGAGTGTCCCTATATCAAATCCAAAGCTAAAAGCCTTACCTTCGGAGTCGGTAAATCCGGTCGCGGGTGCGAGGTTGCTATAGATCAATTTGAAGTTTCCTCCCACGCCCAAACGCTGAGGAATCACTTCGTAGGAATAACCTACAGCACCGGCAATATCATAGGAATGGAACGTGCCGAGGGGGTTGTTGCTGGAATCCGTCTGTTCTTGAGTGCCAAGATCCAAAAGCACTATGTGAGCATTGAAGTTCCCTATGCCCTCAAAATACTGATTCCATCCAAGGTATTCAAAAAACATGTCGTTCATGCCGGAGCCTTCCAACCAGTTTACGTGGTTAAACGCCAATTGGCCTTTGCGGTTGAAAGCTGTAGCTCCGGGATTCCACCACATGGCATAGGCATCGTCGGCGACAGCTGAATATGCTCTGCCCATTCCATTGGCCCGACCTCCGGGCTCAAACGTGAGAAATAGTAATGCGCCCTGAGAAACAGCCGCCAATGGGGCGATCCCGATAAGCGCAAGGACCATGATGAGGGTGAGAGATTTGAGGGACATTTATACCTCCACAGGTTCAGGATTGATTGATGGTGTCAGCAGGGCTTTGCAAAAATCCCTGTGTGAAAAGGATAAGATTCGCCGAATTACAATTGATTGATAAAAAAAATCGTAAAACCCGAATCGCCAAATCATCTTTGAATAGCGCTTTGTAGCAATCTTTTCAATGATCTCCTTTAATTGTATGGTGCCGAAGGCCGGAATCGAACCGGCACGGGCAAGAAGCCCGGTGGATTTTGAGTCCACTGCGTCTACCAATTTCACCACTTCGGCACGCGTATGTTTCAAAACTTAAAAATCCCTTTCTTTGTCAAGTAAAAACTCTCTAGCGGGCCTCGGCCGCTATCAATTCAGACAACTTTCTCGCTGCATCATTAAGGGCGTCTCGCGGACCGACCTCATTTCGCATTGCCCTCTCCAAATGATGCTTCAACTCCGGACGAGCCTTGAACCAGGCTGATGTTTGCGGCTCATAGACTGCGTTTTCGAGTTGGTCATAAATACCCTGAAACTGGGGATGACGCTTCAGAAAATCCTGTATCTTTTCGCTATCCATCGCGCTGCGGCGAACCGGCATATAGTTTGTCTCGACGCTCCAGCGGGCGGTCTGCTCTGTGCTGGTGAACCACTTAATAAACTCCCAAGATGCCCATTCTCGCTTTGGATCACCGGATTTGAAAATCACAATATTGGTTCCGGAGATTGCGCTCTTATCTGTCCTATGAGTTGGCAATGGGGCATAGCCAATATTGAAATTGATGGGCTGCTGCCGCATATGTGTGATCGATACGCTGGAACCTTCATACATCGGCACCACGCCTGCTAAGAAGTCGTTTTGCCCATCGTATCCGCTCACCAGATAGACGCTCTCATCTTTGAACATCATATCGGTGATATAAGTGAGGGCTTCGACTCCCGCTTCACTATTGAAGTCCGGCTGACCATCATCATCAAGGATTCTTCCCCCGGCTTGATGCAGAAGGTTGATAAACTGCCACTCATTCACGTTAAAGTTTGTGCCCCAGCGATCTATCTTGCCGTCATTGTCGGAATCACGCGTCATCATAAGCGCAAACTCGCGAAAGTCATCCCAAGTACGCGGAAAGTCGTTTGGATCCAGTCCATTGCGATAGAACTCATCTTTGTTGTAAAAGTATGCTCTCACACTTTTGTTGAAGGGCAGTGAATAAAGGGTATCATTGAAAGTATTGGAGTTTCTAAAGACCGGATAGATATCCAAAAGATCCTCTTCTCCGAAATATGGATCCTCTTCGATAAAGGGCTCCAAAGGGCACAACACACCGGATTCGATATAGCGAGCTGCCCAGCTCTCAAATACTTGAGCGATGTCGGGTTGCTTTTTGGCTTGGATCGATGCCATGAGCTTCTGCGACAAAGCTGTGTAGCTACTGATCGGGTTTGCAATCACCTCAATCTCGTCCTGACTTCGGTTAAACTCCATGATCATGTCGGTGAGAGTGTCACCCAAGGGTCCGCTGAGTCCATGCCAGAAGGATATCCTGGTTTTGGACGATGTCATCGTTTTTCCACAAGCTCCCAAAAGCAGGCTGAGCAAGACCAGAGCGATCAAAATACGGCGCATATCATCTCCTGATTTATCATACCGCTGATTCATATCTTCCAATATTTTACAGTGTAAGCTCCATACTACATAAAAACAATATTAAGTCAATGTTTTTCTCATAGAAGCTAAGCTTAATCGTGATAAAAGCAAGCTCCGAGAGCCCATAATTAGAGCTCTTAAGGCTTGGAAAACCCGCTTTTGCGGGAGCGCGGATTGCAGATGTGCAAAAAAACTTAAAATACTCGGCTCAAGCCAAACATCTTAAAGCTGTAAGTCCTTATTTTCTCACCGCTTGCAGTCTTGAGCGGTGAGCGAGCGGTGAGCAAGGGATGAGGACGCCTGCAAAATAAAGACTTACGAGCCCGATTTTGAAGCATGAGGTGATCGAAAGAATTGGATTTAAGCAATAATCGGCTTGACAAAGGGAGCCTTCGTCAAAACGGTGATTTCAAGCTTACAAATCTAAATTTGAGAACAAGATGAGGTTCATAATGAGGACAAATACCGCGTATAAACTGATAATTTTGATGCTTATTGCCCTTTTCATGGGCGCTTGTGCCAAAAACAAGCAACTGCAAAATCAAGCCCAGAAACTGTATGAGCGCGGAGACTATGCCGGCGCCACCCGTCTTGCGGTGGAATCTTTGAACCTCAATCCCGGTTATCTTGACGCTCAGAAGACCCTCAGAAATGCATATCCTCTTGCCATGCAAGATCATATGGACAATATTGCGGTTTTGCATCTAGGGCGTGATGATTCCAAATGGGAAGCGATCCTCGAGGAATATCTGGCTCTTAAGCAGCTCAACCAAAAAGTGCAGTCTCTTCCTCAGCTTCGAGATCCTGACACTGGCATGGTATTGAGATTTGACCACTATGATTATAGCACAGAGATTGACGAAGCCCAAAGATCAGCCGCTGAATACTATTATCAAATGGGGATGCAAGAGAGCATGATGGGGAGATCTCGCGAGCTGCAAAGAAGCGCGGCTTTGTCTTTTAAGAAAGCTGAAAGCTTTGTGGCAAACTATAAGGACTCCCGCTCTCGATATGAGACTGCTCGCCAAAATGCCACTTTGCGCATAGCTGTTCTGCCTTTTGAGGATCGGTCCGGCAGTCGTGGACGTTTTGGTGCTATCAACGATATGCTTGCTGATCAGATCATTGGCCATATCCTGCAGGATCATGAAGCAACTGAGTTTTTGGACATCATCAGCAGAAATCAGATTGATCTTTTACTGGAGGAGCAACAGCTTAGCGCTTCCGGATTGGTCGATGAGGCCAGTGCCGCACGTATTGGGCTTCTTTTGGGAGCAGAAAAACTACTCAGCGGCAGAATCCTTCAGCTGGACTACCGGGATCCAGTGACCAGCTCGGTGCTTGAGAGAAGAAGCGCAAATGTCGAGGTCGAATCCGGATCGGGTGTGGAAGATCAGGAAAAGCAAATCCAATGTCAGATAGAGATCTTTAGCCTTTCGAGCTCAATGAAGATCATGGCTTCCTACACTTTGGTAGATGTCGCCACCGGTCGGATTGATCTGCAGCGGACTTTCACCGGATCTCGTGACTTTGAGGATAGCTGGGGCAGGGTCATTAGCGGAGACAGTCGGGCGCTTAGCCCCGCTCAACGGGCTTTGGTCGCAAAAGCTCAAGGACAAGCACCTTCTGCACGGCAGATGGCGAGCGAAGCCATAGACGATATCAGTCTTGATATTGCAAATCACTTTTTGGTAAACAATAGATGAAACTCTCGATCCTGATTATCTCAATCTGCGCAATCACTCTCGGAGCTTGTGCGCCAAAAGCCCAGCTTCCTGTGTGGATCAATCAGCAAGATCATGATCCGCGCTACTATAGTGCCATGGCTGTGGTCAGCACCAAGATTCCGGATTACAAAATGATCGCCCGAGATTATGCCGCGAGAGACATCGCCATGCAGATATCCACTACAATATCTTCAGAGATAAATTTGCATGAGAGCGAGATTATGGGAATATCCAGGCAAGACTATGTCTCAGAGATTCGCAGCACGACCAATGCCAAGGTGAAGAACCTCAGTCCACAATATAGCTTTAAAGACGGCAGCAAATATTATGTGCTATATCGGCTTAGCAAAGCTGAGTATCAGTCTCAGAGGATCCGAGAAAAGGATCTGGCGCTTTTTCGAGCCCATGAGTATTTGGAGGGATTTGACTCCGACAGGCATGAGCCCGCTGTGAGGATACGTTTTCTAGTCTCCGCTCTGGATACATTAGCGGAGTTTCTGGACATGGATCTGAGCCATTCAGATCGGGATCTTCACAATGAGCTTTTTCGGCGTTTAGAGAATCTGCCGGTGTGGCTGAGATACTCTTGGGACACCCCCCTGATGAGCGTGATTGCAAAGGATCCTAGGCCGGTCCCACTTTCCGGAACTGCTGCCTTAGCGATTGATTCCGAGATTGTTCCGGCAGCGCATATCCCTTTTGAGATTCGCTGTGCCAAGCTGGCTCTTGACGAAAAGCTGTTCAGCGATGAGCAAGGGAAACTAAGCCACAATATCCCTCGAATCGATAGCCTTGATCCTGAGCAACTGATTGAGATGGGATTTGATCAGGAACATTACTTGGGATTCTTTACAAGCTCCACTGCCAAGGCTATCTGGCAAAATCTGAAATTCCCTTCCGCATATCTAAGGCTGGACGTGAGCCGCCCCAAGATCTTTCTTGATTACGCATATGTATCAGGCTACCAAAGCGGTCACAAAGATCAAGTAGTGGGTTATCTGGCAAATCTCAATCTTGAAAATACCACTCAGATAGAAAATGCTCAATACCTGCTCAAGATTAGGATTCATGCCCGAGATGGGGACTATATCCGACATCTTGATTACTATAGCTCGTTTGCGGATGTGCATATGGAGCTGGTCGACCCGCAGAGTGGAGCGACAATAAACTTTGTGGAAGCCCTCAGCATCAAAAGCGGCGCTAAAGACAGAAAGCAGGCCATCCTAAATGCAGAACAAGAAGCCGTGAAGACGATCGGAGACTTTCTTCTTTATAGACTTCTCTATGACAGGCTCTTGCGTTAGTTGTGTTTTCTGATTGCCTTGCTGAAGTCCTTTTTTAGAACGACATTGCAAAACATAGCCTTGAGGGCGTAACCGATCATGGCAGGACGTATGGCTTTTTGGCGGAAACTGCTGATGAAGAGAGGGATCAGACGCCAGCCTTTGCTGAGATAGATCCTCAGATATGCCTTGGGGAGATATGCCTCCAGCTCCCTGTAGCTCATCCCCTGAGGCTCATACACACAGTGGGTCACGTCAAAATCTTGCCAATTGCGGTGTCGGATCCTCCCCTCTCCCTCCAGCTTCTCGTACAGAGCCGTTCCGGGAAATGGGGTTAGAATGGAGATGAGGACATAGCCAAGGGGTAAAGAGCTGAAGAAACGGATGTTTTGCTCGATGTAGCGGGGGCTGTCAAATTCATCTGCCGAACCTAGAATCATGTACCAATTGTGGCTGATTTTGAGTTTGTTCAGGATGTTGATGGCTTCTTTGATCTGATCGGTATTGATCTTTTTGTTCATGCGCTTTAGCACTTCTTCGATCCCGCTCTCGATCCCGATGGATACCAATCTGCAGCCGGTATCAGCCATGTTTGCGATCATCTGAGGGTTTTTGACAATGCTGTCCACTCGGCTCATACAATTGTAGTTTATCTTTAGCTTCTCTGCGCGGAGGCGATCACAAAAGGAATTTACCCAGGCAGTGTCGACCGTGAGATTGTCATCATGAAACCAAAAAGTGTCGTGCCCCCAGCTCACAAAGCGCTTGATATCCGAGATCACAGAATCCACACTACGCTGACGATATCTTCCACCATAAAAAGCAGATATGCTGCAAAAGGAGCAGTGGAAGGGGCATCCCCTCGAAGAGACAATCTTGGGTGTGAAAGAAAAAGCTTCATCCACGAGATCCCGCTCAATCCGGGGAAGAGCTTCGATATCATCCAAAAGCGCGATCACGTCATCATTGTGATATTCATTGTCGTGTAAAAAGACGATACCGGGAATCCGGGGATGTTCCTCTTTCCTCTCTAATGCAGCTAATAGAGCAGGAAAAGCTTCTTCTCCCTCGCCTCGGCACACATAATCCACGCCGCTTTCCTCAATCACATCCTTGTATAAAAATGTGGCATGATGGCCGCCGATGATGGTCTTGATCTTGGGATGAGACTCTTTTGTGAGCCTGATCATGTCACGAGCAATGATGTATGTGGAGCTTACGCATGAAAAGCCAATGACTTGAGGTTCATATTTATGAATGAACTGCTCAAGATCTTTTGAATCTGCGATCACTACTTTGACTTGATGATCTGCATCTCTGGCAGCTGCGGCGACATAAAGCGCGCCCTGAAGGATCTGGTTGCCCTTGCGCAGACTTTCCAAGCCCCCGGTCTTTGCTTTGGGTGATACTATCAGAACTCTCATAGATCAGTTGTAAATCATGTCATTAATACGCAAGCTGGTCACATAGATGATCTCACACGCGCCATCGCCGATGTCATCTCGCTGCATGCTGGTTCGCCAGCTGGAACTGTGTTGCCCATCTTTACTAGCGTAAACATCTACGAGATATCCATCAATGCAGATGAGATCACCCTTCTTAGCTTTTGACATAGCTTTACGTAAGTTCTTATTGGCAGGAATTAGATGGTTGTTTGACATATGTTCTTGCACATAAGCCACATCTATATCTGTGCCATGCTTAAAAGAGTATAAACAATATCTGATTACTTGGCGGAACTTGATCCTGTCTGTCATCTTTGGGAGATCTCCCCAGATCAAGGCATAGTCATATGGCGACACAGAACTCATGAAACCGCTACGGTAGCGTTTCTTCCCCACCAATTGCCCATGGATGCGGTATGTGGCCTTGGGCTCCATCGTTATCATTGTTTTGCCAATGGATTGCATGGGCAAGGGTTTGATGGCTTCTTCATCTTGAATCGGCTCAATCTCAGATAGTAGTGGAAATTCTTCCACTGCCTTGTATCCTAAAGCTTGATTTAGCCAAGTGTGTACTATAAGCAAACCAATCAAGACTAGGATAGCACAGCAGGTCAATATTAGCAAATCTGTTTTGCGCAAAGGACTTCTCCTTGTGTTTGACATTGTGGACAAGCTGCTTCAATTTGGCCGATGATGTCAAGACATTGTTTTGGTCAAGCTAGGTTCTTGCTCAGAATCCTAATGCTTGCAGGGAACCGTGGAAAGCATGTGTTCAAAAAAGCCCACAAGATTCTGCGGGCTAATCAGTTGAGGATATGGACGGTTACATGCCGGAAATCATGCCGAATATCAGCACAAAGAATAGCAGATAGATGACAATCCCGATTACCATGAAAATGAGCTGAGCCAGAGCCCAGTTTTTGCGATTGGGGTTTTCCGTCTGGCTAGTAGCCCACACAATCAGCAAGACGATGTTTACGATCGGGATGATCATGAGTATCATCGTGATGACCCAATCCTTGACTGCCATAACAGGCGCCATGGGACTTCCAGTAGTAAAGTTTTGTTGCTCTTGATTCATCTTTCAACTCCTTATATAGTATTGTGTTAATAGTCTTGCAGGGCAGAAATCTGTCAAGTAAAACAAAAGCATTGACACCTACAAGGGAATCAAAATCATGGTTTATCTGGATTTTAGAGTCTATTAAAATGAGATTAATACACGAGGAAGAACATGAAAGAATACTCAATGAAGAAGTTACGAAACCTTATGCTTGTCGGAGCCAGTGGGTCTGGAAAGACAAGCTTAGCAGAACAAATCTTTTATCTTACAAAAAGTTCAAACCGTTTGGGAAAGATCGACGAAGGCAATGCCGTACTGGATTTTGACCCCGAAGAAATTGCAAAGAAGATGTCTTTGGGACTCTCAATCGGCTATGTAAATCATAAAGATCACAGGATAAACATCCTGGACGCTCCCGGCTATCCTGATTTTGTGGGCGACACAGTTGTGGCTCTGCCTGCCGTTGAAAACGTGGTCGTGGTTGCAAATGCTACCGGCGGCTTTGAGGTCGGGCTGGAGCTTGCGTTGGAACAGCTTGAAGGCAAATCCAAGGGCAAGATCATCCTAGTCAATCGCATGGACAACGAACATGCGGATTTTGACAAAACTCTTGACGCCATCCACGAGAATGCGGATATTCGCCCGGTAAAAGTGCATATACCCATAGGTAAAGAAGGGTCTTTTGAGGGCGTGATTGACCTGGTTCGCCAAAAGGCATATACCACCTCCGGTGAGGTCGAGATTCCCGCAAACATGGCAGATGCTGCCGAAGAAGCAAGATTACAGCTCATGGAAGCAGTGGCAGAGACTAATGAAGCCCTTTTAAATGAGTTTCTTGAAAACATGGAGCTTTCTGAAGAGAGCCTTACCAATGGCCTGAAAAAGGCTGTCGCGTCCGGCGAAGTGATCCCGGCATTTGTGTGTTCAGCCGGCACAGGCGTGGGCGTCATGGCGTTCCTGGAAGGCATCATCAACTATCTTCCCTCTCCTGCAGATAGCCCCGCGGTCGAATTGATCGAAGGCGAAGATTCTAAGGAATTCATTGCATCTCCCGAAGGCGAAGTTTTGGGCTATATCTTCAAGCTCTATGCGGATCCCAGCATGGGCGACTTTGCATATGTTCGTCTCTTCTCAGGCACTCTTAAGACCGGAACTGAATTTTACACACCCGAAAAGGAAGCAAAAGACAAAGCCGGAAACATGTATTATATGTTCGGCAAAAACCGGCATGACTGCTCTGAGATCAGAGCCGGAGAGATCGGCGCATTGGTGAAGCTGAAAAATGCTCGCGTGATGAGCAGCATTGTCCCCATGAACTCCCGTCATGCGATCAAGCCGGTTGAGCTGCCTTCTGCTACTACCTGGCAGGCAATCAAAGCGGTGAACCAATCTGATGAAGACAAGATCGGCACGGCCTTGTATCGCGTGATCGCCGAAGATCCCACAATCCGATATGACCTTAATGCCGAGACACATGAGAACGTTCTTTCCGGAATGGGCGACCAGCAGCTTTCTTTGGTTCTTAAGAAGCTGAAAAACCGCTACAAAGTTGAAGCCGAGCTTAAAGCACCGCGTATCCCTTACAAAGAGACCATTACTGCCGGAGCTGAAAGCAATTACAAACACAAAAAGCAATCCGGTGGACGCGGTCAGTATGGCGACGTATATTTCCGCATCAAGCCCACCGAGCGTGGTCAAGGTTTTGAGTTTGTAAACGCCATTGTTGGCGGAACTATCCCATCAAACTTCATTCCCGCTATTGAGAAAGGTCTGGTCGAGACTATGGAAAAAGGCATCATCGCCGGATACCAAGTAGTGGACGTCTCTGTGGAAGTCTACTATGGAAGTTACCATGATGTGGATAGCTCTGAGATGGCGTTTAAGATAGCTTCTTCCATGGCACTAAAAGAAGGCTTCAAGAAATGCAAACCAATCCTTCTGGAACCGATCCACAACCTCGTGATCATCGTTCCAAGTGATTATATGGGTGATGTGATGGGCGATATATCGACTCGTCGTGGCCGCATCATGGGTATGGAACAGCGTGGTAAAAAGCAGCATCTCTCTGCACAGATGCCTTTGGCAGAGATGTTTAGCTATTACACTGCGCTCAAGTCATTTACCCAAGGAAGAGGCCGTTTTACTCAGGAATTTTCCCACTACGAGAGAGTCCCGGAAGATGTCGCCCAGAAGGTGATCGCTGCTTGGCAGGATAACGATATTCAGTAAAAGAAAGAGGTATGTATGTCAGGACACAATAAGTGGAGCTCTATAAAACACAAAAAAGGCGCTGCTGATGCAAAAAGAGGCAAGGTCTTTACACGCATCGTGAAGGAGATCATTTTAGCTGCCAAGGGCGGAGGCGGAGATCCTGAAACCAATCCGCGTCTGCGCACGGCTATACTCACAGCAAAGAATGCAAATATGCCCCGAGAAAACATCGAACGTGCCATCAAACGCGGCACCGGAGAAATCGAGGGAGTCAGCTACGAAGAGATCACCTATGAAGGCTACGGCCACAACGGAGTCGGCATCGTGATTGATGTAATGACAGATAACAAGAATCGCACAGTTGCTGAATTGCGTCATACCCTCTCCAAATATGGCGGCAACCTCGCTGAGACCGGAGCTGTCTCTTGGAACTTTGATCTCAAGGGCTTCTTCAACGTGCCGATTGCAGGCATGGAAGAGGACGAGTTTATGATGCAAGCCCTAGAAGCCGGAGCCGATGATGTCGAGATGGGTGAAGAGTATTTTGACGTATACACTTCACCAACTGAGTTTCATACTGTCCTTGGAAACATGGAAGCTGCCGGATTCCCGGTGGAAAATGCTGAACTGACAAGAGTACCGAAAAACACAATAAACGCAGATGATGTAGCTCCCAAGCTGCTGAAGCTGATTGATATGTTGGAAGACTTGGACGATGTCCAAAAAGTCTATGCCAATTTTGAGCTTTCTGATGAGGTGATGGCAGAATTATCACAGGACTAAATCCATGATGATAATGGGAATTGATCCCGGAAGCCGCTATTGCGGATATGGGCTCATCCAGACATCTCAGAACAAGGTATTGGCTGCGGGTTGCGACGTTTTTGACGTGACCCGCGAGTCACTCTTGGGAGGGCGCTTAGCTCTGCTCTACAGCAGTCTTGTGGATATTCTTGATGAATACAAACCAGATTGTGTGGCTATCGAGGCGATGTTTTTCCACAAACATATCAAGAGCATCTTCACGTTGGGGCATGCTCGAGGAGTCCTGCTTTTGGCATTTGCCCAAAGAGGAATACCGGTCGTCGAATATAGCCCGCGTGAAGTAAAGAAAGCCGTGGTGGGTAATGGTAATGCATCCAAAGAACAGGTTCGATATATGATCCAAAAGATCTATCAGCTTGATGAAAAAAAGCTTCGGGATGATGCTTTTGATGCTTTGGCAATCGCCACAACTCACTACAATAGAATCAAATGGAACAAGGAACAATGATCCACTATATAAATGGTATTTTGAAGCACAAGAGCCCTGTCGCTGCCATCATTGATATACATGGGATGGGCATCGAGCTGAGAATCCCGGTATCCACCTATGAGAGCTTGCCGAAGCCTGAGGAAAGGTGTGTTCTATATGCCGAGCTCAGCATCTCACAGGATGATCTTCGGCTATATGGCTTTGCTACTTTGGCCGAGCGCGAGCTTTTCAATCGCTTGGTCAAGATCAGCGGAATAGGTCCGAAGATAGCCATATCGATCCTTTCCACTCTGAGTATTCCTGCATTTGTAAAGAGTATTCGCAGCTCAGAGGAAGGGCTTCTAACCCGCGTTCCCGGAATCGGCAAGAAGAGCGCTCAGCGATTGATCATAGAGCTAAAAGACAAAATCCACACCATCTTAGACTACGTTGATGAAGGCCAAGAAATGAGCGCTGAAGGACATCTTCAGGAAGTGGAGACCGCACTTTTGGCTCTGGGCTTCAATGCATCTGCTATCACGCGAGAGCTTAGATTGCTAAATGATGATGACATCTCCTTAGCGTCTGAGCATTTGATCAAAGAAATCATAAAGAGACTATACCAGAGGGCAAAATGAGCTTTCGTCAAGAAGCATACAGCACCATTCTAAAAGTCCTGAAAAATGGAGATTTCTCAGACAACCTGTTACAGCAACGAGCTAAAAAGCTTAAGAACAAAGGTGAGGATCTTAGCTTGTTTTACACCACCGTCAAGGGTGTGATCAAGATGCGGCAGAAGCTGGACTTTATCCTCTCCCACTACACTGACAAAGAGAAGTTCCAAAATACTGACCTTAAGATCAAGATCATGCTCTATCTGGGCTTATATCAGATCCTATATCTGGATAGCATCCCGGAACATGCGGCGGTGAATGAAACGGTCGAGCTCGCCAAAGCCACTCTTTCTGAGCAGGTTTCAGACTTTGTAAATGCCGTCTTAAGAGCATATCTTCGGGAAGACAAGACCGTCTATCCCAAGGATCCGGCTTTGCGGATTGCCTATGAACACTCCTATCCACCGGACTTGATAAAGACCTGGATCTCAATGTTTGGCGAAGAAGATACAGAGTATCTTGCCATGTATTTCAATGAGAATCCTGCCCTTCACATCAGGGTTAATTCCACCGCAACCACCGGCGAGAAGCTACAGAACTATTTTAATCGAAGAGACATCCAGATCACTCCCTGCCCTGCCAGCAAGATGATGTATATCACGCATCAAGCATCTGCCGTACTGGATGAAGTAGCTTTCTCAGAGGGCTATTTCTCGGTGCAGGACAGCTCTGCCGCATTGGTCGTGGAGCTTTTGGACCCCAAGCCTGATCAATCCGTGCTGGATCTTTTTGCCGCCCCCGGAGGCAAGTGCACCTACATATCGGAGCTCATGCAAAACACCGGCGAAGTCATTGCGGTAGACAAGATTCCCAAGAAGATGAAGCGCCTCAAGCAAGCTGCCGATCGGCTTCAGCTTTCAAACATCATCCAGATTACGACGGATGCTCTGAAGTATGGCCCCGTAGCTCCGGCATATGACCGAGTTTTAGTCGATGCCCCTTGCTCGGGATGGGGTGTATTTTCGCGCAAGGCTGATCTTAGGTGGCAAGCGCACAACGATATTCCTGATTTGATCAAGCTGCAGGAAAAGGCATTGGATCATGCCGCCAACTTTGTAAAACCGGAAGGTTTCCTAGTGTATTCCACTTGCACAATGAATCCTCAGGAAAACGAACAGCAAGTTCAGCGTTTCTTGGAGAAGAACCCCAAGTTTGAATTAGTCCCTGCTCAAGGATTTATCCCCAAGGACTACACTGATAATGGATTCCTCAAGACCATCCCATTCAAGCATCATATGGATGGCGCCTTTGCTGCCAAGATGCAAAAGAAAAAGTGAGGCCAAGATGAGTAATCATAAGATCCAGAAGGGATTCTATGGCATTGGCATAGGCCTGGGAATCATCTTTGTAACCGCCTTTTTGATAGGACAGGTGATCCTGCCCTTTGCCATCGGTCGACCTGAGAAAGTAGAGATTCCGGAAGTCGTGGGCATGAGCCTTGCCCAAGCAAAACGAGTACTGGCAGATGACAAGCTGCATGTAGTGGTGAGGGACTCACTGTATAGCGAAAGCGCCCGGGTTGATCATGTCCTGGAGCAAGCTCCTCCTGCGGGTTCTCTTATGAAAGAAGAAGGCACGGTGTTCTTGGTCGTCAGCAAAGGCAGCAGAATGGTCACAGTTCCGGATCTATTGGGATCGAGTTTTCAAGACGCCATGATCATGCTGCGAAACTATGATCTTAGGAGCACCATTGTAGATTCCATGTACCACGATAGTGTAGATCGCAATGCCGTCCTACGCTCAGTTCCTGCTCCGGGAACCAAGGTCGAAAAGCGCAGCCTCGTGCGTTTGAGCCTAAGCCGTGGCCCTGAGATCCCGCCTGACAGCCTGGATGCGATAGATCTCTTCTTTCAAGATTGGGAATAGAAACTTTCTCTTATAAAAAAACCCGCCGAGTTGATTCCGGCGGGTTTTTCATATTCTGATTCGGATCAATAGGCTTTTTGCAAAGCACTATAGTCAACCATTTCTGCCAGTTTCCTGAGTTCGTTTTCATCTTCGATGTTTTCACCATCGATGATCACTGAGATCTTCTCTCCGACCTTGATAGTGAGTGTGCCGCTTTGATCGTATTCATCATACTCCAAAGTTGCATTGTTACCTTTGACGCGCACCGTTTTGGTGCCCATCTCTGCCATTCCGCCGAACATAGCCGCCAAGCCCATCAAGCCTGCTGCTTGCCCGGGAAGACCGCCAACGGCAATGGTGAGATCCAGCGTGGCATCGTCCTTGCTATAGTTAGCTGTCGCGGCGATAGCATTTGCGCTGCCGATGATCGCTCCGGCTTGTCCCAGGGATTGTGCGCTTTTATCCTCGAGAGTATAGCCCGCAGGGGCGTCCGGGATAAACCTGATTAGATCTTCAGCAAGCAGTTCTGATAGCTTTGCTTGTGCATAGTTCAGCTCTTCTTGTGCCTGCATGTACTTTCCGCTCTGGATCATGCTTTTGGCATCATTCAGACTGTCCAACGCTTCACTTTTGGCGTTCTGCGCGATCAAAGTGAGGCTGATTAAGATGAAAATGACTGTAAATAGCTTGGTTTTCATCGTTTTCTCCTTCCTTGTTTTTTATATTGGGGGAGCCCGAAAGCCCCCCTCGAGTTATGTTTTCTCAGTTTGCGATGATGAGTCCGGGCTAGATCCTGTATCGTTGGCCATCACGCTATGCGCTTTGTCCCAGTTTTCGACCAGATTGCCATCTTCGATGCCTTCCGTAAAGTCTTCTACTTCGGCATCAGAATCTATCAGGATAGTCTGTCCCGCCCGCACAAATAGGATATCTTGGGCACATGGGAAGCTCATCATATACTTTCCTCCATCTTTGCGCATCTTCTTCAGTGAGAGTCCCAGCACCAAAAGATCGGCGTCACAAGACACTGATGCCACCTTCTCGGCGATCGTCTCATTATTGCCCTTGAAGACTTTCTGCACATTAGTGGGCGAGATCGGCAATCTTCCGGAAATGATGAGTTCATCCAGCCGGCTGGAATTGTCCCCTGAGCCCTCTTCGACGAGGTCAAAGACTCGGATGCTACAGCCTTGCCACTCAGGATGACCAATGATGATAAATGACAATAGAATCATCAGATTGACATTCCGATAGTCCCCGGGAGTCAGCCAGATATCGATCATTCTGCGGAAGCCAAAGTGCCGGGTTCCAGATCTAAGGATCAGGGCATTAAAACTCGTGATTGCGGCAAAATAGCAGCCATCAATGATCGGGGCAATCTCTTCTTCTTTGTCCTTATCAAACGAGAAAAGAATGCTGTTGTTTTCCATTCCATTGATGCCCGGAATCTGCACGATCTGTGCAACGGCTGTCTTAAAGGTAGGCGCCACGATCGTATCCACATAAAAACCGGCTGATGATATCTGAGATTGGTTTATCATCTTCTTTAGAATATGCTTGGCTTCGACATTGGTAGCCAGGGTCAAAGGCCCTCGTATAAAGTGAATATAGGATCCAAAGCCATAGTGATGGCTCAGCCATCTGAGCAGATTGAAGGTCGCCACCCGATCCTCCGAATACTCAGTGATGGCAACGATTGACGGACGCCAGTTTGACATATCAGGAGCCGCATTACGCCGCTGAATCGCTATCTGAAGCATGCGTGTACTCTGAAAAAGCACGCCTCTAAACACCATCGATAGGTTGCGCTCTCCCGCCTTGGTCTTATTCAGCCAGATGTAGATCGCCGTGATGGCGAGGATCGCTCCCAGAGCATAGGCAGGCTGCATCATAAACATCATCAAGAAACTCGCAAGAGCTCCCAAAAGTGATGCATACCACTTCGTCCTGAAAGTGGGGCGATAGGAAGGATTCCCCGCAAAGTGTTCCAAAAAACTGATGCTACATAGCGTGCCGTAGGTGATCATAAAGAACATACTGATAATCTGCGCCACAAAGTCCACATCGCCCATGGACACGAAGATGAGCATGATCACAGCCGTGACTAAGGTCGCGTTTTTGGGCTCGTTTGATTTGCCTACTCCCGTCTTAAGAAACTTGTTCCAAGTGCTTGATGGGAAAAACCCATCGCCGCTGAGAGCTTGCAAAGTTCGAGGTGCCACGAGGATGGAGCCCAATGCCGAGGACAGCGTCGCTGCTCCCAATCCGATAAAGATGGATGGTCCCCAAGCGGAAATATGGCTGAGGATAAACTGATCGTTGGCAAGCCCTTCCGGGGAAGCACTGCGGCTGAGCTTAAAGACCAATGCGATATACACGATCAAGCCGGTCAAGGTCGCAGCCAAAGTGCCCATGGGGATCGATTTACGGGGATTCCTAAGATCCCCGGAGAGCCCCACACCGGCTGTCATACCGGTAAACGCAGGGAAGACAATCGCAAAGACTCTGAAAAAACTGTGTGGCCTATCCACAGTATCAAAGAGTCCCACACTATGCGTACCGGGCAGCAAGCTCTTCCCGGCAAAAACCATCAGCAGGGAAAAGCCCAAAGTAATCACAATCGCCCACAGTGCTGTCACGCCGATGGACGCGCCCTTGCGGTAGATGATGGTCGCTAAGATCAATGCTGCGGGAATCGATATCATCCGCGCATCAGGCATAAAGCCGAGATTCTGCTCAACCCAGGGGAAAAGGGGACGAAATGCTTCCGCAAACGCGATCAGATAAAACGCCACCGAGATAGCTTGTGAGAGATATAGTGAGATCCCGATGGTGCCACCCAAAGTTGAGCCGAAGGAGCGGCTGATGATGTAGTATTCTCCCCCACCTCGTACCTTTAGGTTTGTCGCGATCTCGGCAATTGCCAATCCCGTGGGAATCGTGATGAGATGCCCGATGAGGACGATCATCAAAGCTCCGGCGAGACCTACGTGACCCACCGCATAACCAAAACGCAGAAATAGGATCGCACCCAAAATGGTGCTTATCGCTGCCAAGAAAACCGGGGCAGTGCCAAAACCATGTCCCGACTTAGTCTCCGTATCAGGCATAAGCCTCTCCCTATTTTGCTATATAAAAAAGACTCTATATATCAATTAGTGATATCAAGCCAATCTGATCTACTTGAAGTAATAATAAAATCCACCGGACGGGATATACATCGTGATGTCATCTTTGTGGTTGTAAGTCATAGGAACTTCTATGGCTACGTGAAATCTATCCGAAAATTCGAACTCAAAGCCGGGACCCACGCCAATCGCCCAGCGGTTGTCTTGAACCCATCTACTATCATATGCTGATGAATACCGTTTGACTTTGCGATATGTAAAGCTCCCGCCTGTGATCAGATAGAAGTCATAGCTTTCTGCCCTGAGCAATCCCCAAAGATAGTTTACACCCAAACTCAAAGAATTCTTGCGTGCATCGCGATAATCGTGATTGTAAAAGTCGCTCGGCTTATAATCGGGATCCTTATCTCCAGTGGCATAAGCCGCAAAAGTGAATTGGTAGGCATTGTCTGTTCCCCAAGTGCGAACGCTGTATCCATTGCCCGTGGATATCCCAAAGTGCAAACCCATGGCGGTATGGTACTTTGATTCAGCCATAAGACTGCATGCAGCAAAAAGAATTATCAAGAACATGGCTTTTTTCAACATATCTATCTCCTTTGACATTGCTCAAAGACAAAAATATTCCAATCCTGTCAAGCTGATTTTTAAGGCTTTGACAAGCTGCTGATAAAAAGGAACTTGGCTTGACCTCCATCAAGAGTGACCACGGCTCTGCGAGAGCAGATATGAAGATTTTGAGAGCATCGTCATAAAGCATCCGGCTTTGCCGGGCTTGCCATCACTTGCTCAAAGCACTATTGATCAGAAAGGCTTCTTCCTATCTTGGGTAAAACATGTATTCTCAGTTTTTTTAGCCGATGACACCACAAATATCGAGCCCTTTTGAATGCAGTTCACAAAGCTGTAAGTCTATATTTCCTCACCCCTTGCTCACTGTTCGGGTGAGCGAGGGGTGAGGGAGGCATCTAAACGGCTGCTAAACCAAGAGATAGGGATCTCCGAAAACGGAGCATAAAGATCCTATTGCTCAAAGCTTTACACCGATTCTCCTGCTTTTCTTGCAATCAAAAAGAGCTCTGCACCTTCCCCGCTTTTGGTTTCTGAGTGTATTATGGAAAATCCGGCATCTTGGATCTCACGCTTGATCTGGGTTGCCTCTCCAAGGTAGCGGATGGCTCTGCCTCTGAGAATGATGCATCTGCTATTGGGATCATAGCCTTCCGGCTGATAGTAACTCGACTCATCGCTGCACATCGTGCTCAAAATGTAGAAAGCCCCGGGCTTGAGAACTCTGCGCAGCTCTCTCAGATAACACTCGCGGTCTTCGCCAATGATGCAATGCAAACAGTGATTGTCCACCACCAGATCAAAATAGTCGCTTTCATAACCTGAAGCTTTTGTAGCATCAGCAACCCGAAAGTCCACCCTTGATTCGCGCTTTCGAGCAAGGTCACCAGCCCAGTCGATCGCAGCTTCGGATACATCACAGCCAAAGACCTCAAAACCCATCTCTTCCAGCCAAAATGAAAGATTCCCCGCTCCACAGCCAATATCCAAGACTCTATGCATCTGACTAAGATCCAGCTTGGTAAGCATTAAGCCCACGTCTCGCCGGCTTTGCGCGAGAGCTTCCTCATCATCCCAGCCGGGATAGCCATCTTTCCTGCGCTTTTGATACGCGTAGTCGTGCATCGTGTAATCCGAGATAAGTCCGTCGATCGTCATTGCGTCATACGAATGACAAGCCGGGGTTTTGTCAAGCTTGATTGGCCTACACTAAGACAAAAGAAACGGCGCTTTGTCACAAATATGCAAGATAGCATTTATGACAAAGCGCCTTAAAACGTGGTGGAGCATAGCGGGATCGAACCGCTGACCTCATGACTGCCAGTCATGCGCTC